>NZ_AUFW01000021.1 GCF_000426705.1 Spirochaeta cellobiosiphila DSM 17781 | reverse complement strand
TAGATCACTTGAGCAAATAATAGAATGGAGAGGAAAACCACAAAGACTAAGGTGTGACAATGGACCAGAATACATTAGTGATGCTCTTAAGAGTTAGAGTAGAAAAAACTGTATCGAACTATCTTTTATCCAGAAAGGGAAGCCAACACAGAATGCTTACATTGAAAGATTTAATAGAACTGCTAGACATGAATGTCTAAAGTTGAATATCTTCAAATCTATCTATCATGCACAAGAACTTGCGACAAGAGGGATGTGGATATACAATAATGAAAGACCTCATTCGTCTTTGGGCGGCATTACCCCTAGAATGGTTTTAGATAATTCTACAAATTACTCCTATTAATAATGGGGGGATTACACATCCTATTCCCTTGTCGTACGAATTTGACTGACCGATTCTTAAGTGGCAATATCTTCTTGATTAATGATTCTTTGAACGTCAAACTATACCTTATAATTGAAGATCCTTTGAAAATGAAAATGCTTCAACTATATTGACTCACAGGGTACAGCTTTCAAGAAATTATCAAACAAAGCTTAAATTCAGATTACTTCATTTTCTCAAAAGAAATCCACAATCGATACATATTATTAAAATCTGGAGAATCAGTTATACTTTCTGCTTTATTGTTTCGTCTCTCTACTTTTCCTAATGGTATAAGTACTACTGCTTTATGTTAATATGGATAGTCGTATTTAAAAGGGAACGATACTAGTTTCTTTTATCCTAACTTTCTACATTTAGATACTTTATATCAAATATTCACTGCAAAAGGATTAAAAAAACGAGTGGAAAAAGGTTAAAAAACAAATAACTTTCATTAAAAACTTACCTTAGTAATAAATGAACAGTTCTTTAATACTAACAATTATGAACACATATTAGTACCATTGTTTTAAAGCTCATTGCTAAGTATTAATATATATTTTTCAAGAGAATCCTTCCAATTTGATATTTCATAATTAAAGTTTTTTTTAAATTTATCTGTATTTAACAAACTATACCTAGGCCTTTTGGCTTTACTTACAAATTCATTACTCGTACAAGGATTAACTGTACAATTGTTGTTTATTATTTTGTAATCTCGCCCAATTCTATATATTTCTTTTGCAAAATCATACCAGGAACACTCTCCCTCACCAGAAAAATGATATGTTCCGAAATTATCAGAATCCATGGCTATAATAGAAATGATACCAAAAGCAAATTCCTTTGTCCATGTTGGGCTTCCCCATTGATCATTTACAACCTTTATACTATCACTATTATTCATAAGCCGTACCATTGTGTGTAAAAAACTTGGACCTTTCCAACCATACAACCAAGCTGTTCTAATAATGAAGTAATTATTAAAAGTATTCTGAATTGCCTTTTCACCTAAAAGTTTACTTTTTCCATAGACATTTATAGGATTTGTTGTATCTTCAGGAACTAAAGCTTTATCTTGATTTCCTGAAAAAACATAGTCAGTTGATATATGTATCATTTTTGCATTAAGTTTCTTACATACTTTTGCAATATTTTCAGCACCTTTTGCATTTATAGTAATTGCTAATGATTCTTCATCTTCAGCGTTATCAACTGATGTGTAGGCAGCACAATTAATAACCCAGGATACAGTCAAATTATTACAAAATCTTTCTAATAATTTATAGTTTGTAATATCAACTTCTCGATCAGTCTTTATAAATTCAAAACTTAATAATTCAAGAGCTTCAGCAACTTCTTGACCTAACATACCTCCAGCACCAATAAGCCAAATCATAAATCATCCTTATTGATTTCTTTTAACAAAGGCTGTTGACAGTCTTTGTTCGAGATAATTAATTTCATTCCATCAACTATTGGCCATGGAATATTTAAATCTGGATCATTCCATCTTATACCACAATCAACATTTGGATGATACTCTTTTGTACATTTATACAAAAAATGTACAGTGTCAGATAATACTAGAAAACCATGTCCAAAACTAGGAGGAATGTATAACATGGTACCATTTTTTGAATCTAGCTTTACACCATATGCTTTACCAAAAGTATTTGAATCCTTCCTTAAATCTACTGCAACATCCCAAACACATCCGTCAATTGTTCTTACCAATTTTCCTTGAGAAAAAGGTGCCTTTTGAAAATGTATACCTCTTAATACACCTCTAGAACTAAAAGAATGATTATCTTGAACAAAATCTTCAGTAATACCTGCATTTTTAAAATCAGAAATTTTAAATGTTTCTAAAAACCAACCTCTATCATCACGAAATACTCTTGGATGAATAACATATAGTCCTTCAATTGGGGTTTTTTCGAACTCAAATGGCACTTTATTCCTTCCTTGTAAGCCTTAATAAGTATTCACCATAGCCAGATTTTTTTAATGGTAATGATAATTTTTGCAATTGCTCCTGATTGATATACCCCATACGATATGCTATTTCTTCAATACAAGCAATTTTAAGACCTTGTCTATCCTCAATGGCTTTAACAAAATTTGTAGCATCAACTAAACTGTCGTGTGTTCCTGTATCAAGCCATGCATAACCACGTCCCATCAATTCCACATTTAATTTTCCTTGCTGTAGATAGATCTTATTAACATCAGTAATCTCTAATTCTCCTCGAGGACTTGGTTTCAAACTACAGGCTATATCGACAACAGAATTATCATAATAATATAAACCAACAACTGCGTAATTAGACTTAGGAAATTCAGGTTTTTCCTCTAATGACAACACCTTCCCATTTTTATCATATTCAACAACACCATATCTCTCTGGATCACTTACATAGTAACCAAAAACTGTTGCCCCACTTGTTCTAGAAGCTGCTAATTGTAAACGATCTGATAAATGATGCCCATAAAATATATTATCACCCAATACCAAAGCTACAGAATCAGATCCAATAAAATCTTTTCCGATGATGAAAGCTTCTGCTAGACCATTTGGGGCATCCTGAACAGCGTAACTCAGATTCAAACCATATAAACGACCATCACCAAATAGATTTTCAAATTTAGATAGATCTTCAGGTGTTGATATAATTAAGATTTCTTTTATACCTGACAACATCAATATTGATAATGGATAATATATCATTGGTTTATCATAAACTGGAAGTAATTGCTTACATACTACTTTTGTAATTGGGTAAAGCCTGGTTCCGGATCCACCAGCTAGTATTATACCTTTCATTTATATCTCCATTTACTATTATGTCACCAATCATAGCCAATCCTTAATATATCTTCAGGATCAACAACTTCACCAGATTGTATCTCAATAATCACTAATTGAACATCTCCAATATTCCTCACAGAATGTAATAGGCCAGCAGGAATTGTTATCTTTTGATCTACTACCAAAGTACTTTCAATTTCATCAAGCTTAACTTTTGCAAGTCCCTTAACAACCTGCCAATGTTCCTGACGATTAAAGTGCTTATGAATACTTAAGTTAGCCCCTGGATTTATACTAATATGTCTTACAATATAATTAGATGTCTTGGTTAAAGTGCGATACTCTCCCCAGGGTCTTTTTACCTTTACTGGAGCATCCAATAAAGAAGAATTCTCCTCTTTTAATTTATCGACAACCTTTTTGACATCTTGCCCAGAACCACGCTTGGCAATAAGTAAAGCATCAGGACTATCAATAATCATTAGATCTTCAACATCAATGAGAGCAAGTTTTTTTTCTTGTCCTACTAATAGATTACCTCTGCTATTAATTAAAATTGGATCTTCTATTCCTATCAAACTATTTTCTATATTTGGATTAAAACACTCATCATAAAGACTATCAAAGCTTCCCAGATCACTCCAACCAATATCGCATGGTACAACAGCTACTTTTTGAGAAGGTTCCATAACTCCATAATCAATGGAAATTGATGGAATATTAACCATATCTGAGTGTTGTGGTTTTAAAAGTTTTCTTTCAGTGCAATTATTATAGGCTGTCAAACATGCTTCATATACTTGTGGATTATGATGCTGCAATTCTTCTAAAAATACACCTGCTTTAAAGAGAAACATTCCAGAATTCCATAAATAGCTACCATCAGCTAAATAAGATTCTGCTGTTTTTATATCTGGTTTCTCACAAAATTGCTCAACTATATTACCATTTGCTTTAATATAGCCAAAGCCTGTTTCAGCATAACTGGGTTTTATACCAAAAGTTACAAGATTACCACTCATTGCTAGTACTTGAGCTTTTTCAATTGCTTTTTTATAAGCTAGTTCTTTAGTTATAAGATGATCAGAAGGTGTAACCAATACTAAGGTTTCTGGATCTAAAGCAAATATAGATAATGCAATAGCAGGAGCAGTATTTCGACCAACAGTTTCAATTAATCCTTCTTCGATTAGATAATTACAATTCTTAAGTTGATCAAATGCGAGGAATGCTTGGTCTTCATTAGCCGCTATAAGGATCTTTTCACATAAAGAAAGATTTCGCTTAACAGTACTTTCAAAGAGACTTGTGTTTCCTAGTAGGGGATAAAATTGCTTAGGCATTAGCTTACGGCTAATTGGCCATAATCTACTACCAACACCTCCACACAGTATCAGATTAACCAACTACTTATCCTTCAGAATTATTAATACCAGTAACCTAGCATGCTATGGCAACAAAATCAATTAGAGTGGTCCATAGATTTATTTGGAATATTAAGATCATAAACATGGATTCTACTATTATGGATAAATTGTTTATATAAATTAAGCTATTATTTGTACTTTTAATGTCAAGACAGCATATTTTCAATACTAGAGAATATAAATTTTGTCTATTACGTTTCAAACAAAACTAGTAAGCATAATCAATGTCTTTGATACTAAATAATGTATTTTCTTAAGGTATAATTAATTTTCAATTATAATTCTTAGAAGATATATTATTAACATTTTATCCACAACTTGTGGATGATTATTTTATATTTCTTAAAATTCGCAAAAATAGTGAATTTATATAGACCATATCCACATATGAATAGATAAGTTGTGGATAAGTGGAATTATAAAATTTTGATTTTTCGTCCACAACTTATCCACATTACAACCCTTTAGTCCACGTATTTCACTCTAATCTGCTTCAAAAGACCTTCACCTTCACTTTCCGTTTCAATGTGATCAAGTTCACCTAAAGCCGTATGAATTAACCTTCGTTCAAAAGGATTCATAGGTTCTAATAGCCGGCTTCTTTTCGTCTTCTTTACTTGGGAAGCTACGCGATGTGCCATTCTTACAAGACTCTCTTCACGTCGTTCTCTATAATTTTCAGAATCAATAACAACACGATATTCTTTTGTTTCGGGTATCAGTCTACCAAGATATACATTGGACACTAATTGTATAGCATCTAAGTTTTTTCCTCGTTTTCCTATTAGAATACCTGAGTGCTCACTTTCTATGACCACATGAAACTTTTTGTCTGATCTATCATGTAAAAAAACAGAACCAGGAAATCCCATCTTAGAAATCAAAGACTTAATAAAAGAAATAACCTTTTCTTCTATATCATTTGGAACTAAAGGGGCACCAAGTTCACTGGAAATTGATTCTTCTTCCATATGAACTCTGATTTTAACCTTACCCTTTTTGAATAAAAAACCTGTCTTCTCTGTTTCTACAATTTCGACATCGAATTCATCTTGATTTAAACCAAGTTCTTCTACAGCCTTACTAATAGCTTCTTTTTGAGTTTTACCTTCAAACTCTTTTACCATAGGGCAACTCCTGTTCTAGATTTATTCAGGAGCCCACTTTCTATTAAGCCTTCTTTTTCTTTACCATTTTGTTTATTACAATTTGTTGAACAGCACTTAAGACATTAGTAACTGTCCAGTATAATAATAATCCAGATGGCATATCATACATTATGAAGAAAAAGAATATTGGCATCCCATAAGTGAGCATTTTCATCTGACTATCACTTGTAGCCCCTGTGTTTTGGGATTGTGTAATTTTGGTCATAACTATCTGTGTAATAACCATCAAGAATGGAAGTATTCTAAAATCATTTCCAACAACAGGTAACGTTACACCAGACCATGAAAAAACATGTTCAGGAGCTGACAAATCTGAAATCCAAGGTGATATAAAAGCAGCACCTCGCAGATCAAAGTGTGAGTTTAATAATCTATATAAAGCAAAAAATATTGGAAGTTGTAGTACCATTGGTAAACAACCACCTAAAGGATTTACTCCTTCTTTTTTATACAAATCAGCCATCGCCATATTCATTTTATTGGGATCATCTTTAAACTTTTCCCGTATTTCAGTGATCTTTGGCTGAACAGCCTGCATGGCTGCAGTAGACTGATATGATTTTCTGGTAATTGGATATAAAACTAATCTTACCAAAAACGTTAGTAGAATAATAGCGACACCATAGTTATGTACTATACTATAAAACATTTCCAAGAAAAATTTAAGAACTGTCTCTAAGGCCCCTAACAGAATATTCTTTTTAATAAGATCGTCTAAATTTAGATTAGAAACACCATACCCATTATCTGAAGCATTATTATACTGAGATAAAGTGCTAACAGATTTAGGTCCTATGTAAAAACGAAAGATATCTGTAGATTTTGATGCCTTAAGTAGAGGTCTGGATAAAATCAAACGACTAGTTTTTTCCATTCCTCTTACAGGAACGCTGCTTACAGTAATATCATAATTAGTATCATCTGGGATCGCTATCAATGAAAAATATTTACCATCAATAGCAACCCAATCTACATGATCATTTACTTCAACTTCATTATTCTTTAGTTTTAGCTTTTTCCGTTTATCATCAATATGATAATAGTAATTTCTATATTCATTCCTATTGTCTAACTTTTCAAAGTAGGGACCAATTTGAGGTCCATATTCTAATCTATAAGCAGAACCATTGAAGTCTAAATCAGGTATTTGATTATTCGATCCTTCAATAGTAATAGCCAATTCCATCAGATATTCATTGGGAAGAAATCGATAAGTCTTTTTTAGAACAAAAGGAATTCCTGATTTATCATTAAATCTTTGTCTGAATTCAAATATATTATCAGACACTTTTCTGTAAACAAAATTTTCATCTAGTGGTCTTCCATATTTTTGACCTAATGTTATACCAAACGCAGAATAGTCACTTTCACCTTTATTAACCATTTCAACATAATCGTTACCATCTGTATGTTTTTTCAGTTTAAGTGAAGTAACAACTGCGCCTTTCGACAAAAATTCAATACGAAAAATATCATTTTCTTCAATTATTTTTTGTTCAGGTGCAGAATCCAGACTTTCTTCAGAAAAAGTAGTATCAGAATAATCAACGACTTCTGATGGTGATTGAACCTCAACATTAGGAATATCTTCTTTTTGAACTGTTTCCTGATTTGCCACTTCTTCATTCACTACTTTAGGTGGCCATAAAATGTTTTGAATAAAAAAACTTACCGAAACAATGACAACAGATAAGATAACTGCTAATAGAGTGCGTTTATCCACGATAAACTCCTTTGCAACATATTATGGTACAGGGTCATTCCCTCCAGGATTCCAGGGATGACACCGTGAAATTCGCTTTATAGAGAGCCATCCACCTTTAATTGGTCCATATTTTTTGATGGCTTCCCTCGCATAAGTTGAACATGTGGGATTAAAGCGACAACTACTTGGTAGCCAAGGAGAAATCATGGTCTTATAAATCCATATAATACCCAATAAGAAATATTTAATCGGTAATAATATTATCCTCAAAAATTTCCGCTTTCCTCAATAGTTCAATAATCTGACTCTTCCTTTCCGAATAAATATCATTATTTGAAGGAAACAGCATAAAAACCAGATCAAAACCACATTTGATCTGGTTTTTATTTAGCCTGTAAATTTCTCTTACAACTCTTTTCGCTCGGTTTCTATGGACAGCTTTCCCATATTTCCTTACTAAAGTGACTGTAAAACGGCTTTGAGCTAAATCATTTCTTTTAAAGAATAGTTTAGCTCCTTTAATACTCACAGAATGGGCATGTTTAAACATGCCCCTTATATCTTTCTGCTTTTTTATTCTTTCTGACTTAGTAAGGTTTCTTCTCATCCGCAACGGATAGCTTTTTCCGTCCCTTTTGGCGTCTTCTTTTTAATACTAGACGACCATTTTTGGTTGCCATACGTGCTCTGAAACCAAATTTTCTATTTCTTTTAACTCGGCTTGGTTGGTATGTTCGCTTCACGCCTTATCCTCCTTGCAAATTTCTATCGGAAAAGCAATAGCTTTATTGACATGTTCACAGATAGGGTAATATACAGAATTCAAGTTTTTCTTGTCAATGTTAGGTTCTATCCTTTTGGTCAATAGCTTGCCCTAATTTCTTTAATAATTCTTTAAAATCACCATCTTCTAGCTCTTTATAGAAAGATTTCTCTTTTTCCCCCTCGATTTGACCAGTAGGAGCAAAATTATAAATGATCTGATTTTCTTCATTTAGTGTACTACTTTCATCATTAGTCACAAGTCTAGTTCTAATAGTCCTTATTTCAATATCAGGATATTTAGCAACAACATAATCTAAAAAATTACGTTTTTCCATATCAAATATTTGCATCCATCCAGGGTGATCAATATCTACAATTAAAACCCCATTTGAAATGTCATGTATTTTGGAATGATATCCTATTTCTTTAAACTTTCTATTTCTAGTAGGAAATGAAGAAATCAATTTATCCCATGTACTAAAAAAAGTATAAAACTTTTGAGCATCTTCTGATTTTTTACCAATCAATCCTTCTAATTTAGATACAATATCAGAAGCTTTACTCCAATTTTCATTTTTCATATGTAATAAAGTCTCCTGATTCAACTGAGTATACAATAGTATCATCTTTCCTGTAGCTTAAATTAGCCATATCAGGAAGAAAAGTAAAAAAAGCTTGGTCATATTCTGGAATTACTTCAAGAAAACGAGCTCTTTTTTTGCTATCTAACTCTAAGAGAACATCATCCAGAAGCAAAATTGGTTTTTTTCCTGTTTCTTGTGTGAAAAACACTCCTTGTGCAACTTTTAAAATTAAACTAATCAGTCGAGATTGTCCTGTTGATGCCAATTGAGAAAAATCTTTTCCCTCCATAATAAACCTATAGTTATCCCTATGGGGACCAGATGTGGTAATTCCTAATATGTTCTCTTGTTCAAATTTTCTTTCTAGGTTTTTAATAATCACAGAAGTGTCATTCTCTTTCCAACTAGGTTTATATTCAATGAATAAGTCTGATTCCAACTGACTAACATATTTGAACAATTGACTAAATACTTTGTTGAATTTTTTAGTGATAGCAGATCTATAATTACGTAATTCCAAGCCTTTGGAAACGATTTGGATATTTAGTATATCTATCAATTCTTTCTCATTACGTTTTAATACAATATTTCGATGTTTCAAAATTTTTTTGTATTCTCTTAGTAAATCTATATAGTCAGGATCATATAAACTTAATGTTTGATCAAAAAAGTTTCTTCTTTCCTCTGGTGTTCCTGATACAAGAAAAATATCCTCATGACTAAAAACAATACATGGCAATTTCCAGATTAGTTCTTTTCTATCCCGTAATTGTTTGTCATCAATCAGGATACTTTTTTTACCCTTTTGTAGTTTAAAGTGTATTTTATGTTCCATTTCATCTTGAAAGTATTGTCCTATGGCAGAAAAATCGTCTTTTTGATTTTTTATAAGAATCTTATCCTGTTTTGTTCTAAAACTTGATCCATAACACAGAACATATATTGCTTCCAAGAAATTTGTTTTTCCTTGACCATTTTCACCTATAAGAAAGATCTCCCGACCGTTTAGGGAGATCTCTTTGTCTAGAAGGTTACGAAAATTATATAATTTGATGTTATTAAAAGGCATTAATCCATTTGCATGGGCATAACTATATGAAAATACTCAGATTCAGGATTTGATCTTATAGTAACAGCACGGCTTGGTTCGGTAAATTGGAATATTAATCCTTCTGAATTAACAACCTTTAAAGGATCCTGTAAATAAACATAATTTAAAGCTATTGTGTATTCTTGGCCTTCATATTCACAAGGTATTTCTTCTTTGGCGTGACCAATTTCACTTTCTTCTGAACTTAATGTCATAATACCTTGACCAACAGTAAGGTATATCCTTCTAGATTTTTGTTCAGCTAATAGACTAACTCTCTTTAATGCATCATTTAAAACAGATTTTTGAACAAGTACATTGTGTTCTTGATATTCAGGAATAACTCTTGAATAGTTAGGAAATTGGCCTTCTATCAAAGTTGAAGATATTTTGAGATTATCAAATCTGGTATATATAGTCTTATCATTGATAGCAATCTCAATTGAACCTTCGCCTGAAGATAATTTCTTGATTAAAGTTAGAATTTTGGGAGGTATGATTATTCCAGCAAAATCAGGTAAAGGAGTTTCGATTTCCTTTTCTATATAAGATAATCTTCTACCATCAGTGGCTACCATTACAAGTTTGTTTTCCTGCTTTTCCATATAAACACCATTCATAAAATATCGTGTTTCATCATCACTGATAGCAAATATCGTTTGTTGAACCATTTGATTTAAAAATTCTTGAGGAATTTCAAAGTAATTATCATCAGGTATTTCCTGTATTTCGGGGAATTTATCACTGGGTATACTCTTTAATTGGAAATCAATTTTCTTTTCTAGAGGAGTTATGATTAATCTGCCATTTTCTGTGTGATCAAAGATTACTTCACCTTCAGGAAGAGATCGTAAAATACCTAAAAATTTGTCACAAAAAATCGTAGTTGTACCAGGAGTTTCTACTTCAACAGGTATCCTTGTTTCAAAACCTACCTTTAAATCGGTTGCTTTTATGATGAGGGTGTTATTATCAGCTTCAATTAATACGTTTGATAATATGGATAGAGCATTACGTGATGAAATTATCTCTTGTGCAATTGAAATTTCTTTTAATATAACGCTTTTTTCACAGATAAATCGCATATCTTACTCCTATAAGAATTTTATAATTTATAAGTAGTAGTAGTAATAGGGCCTGTTGATATGTGTAAAACCCTAATAAACTCTTATCATAATAAATTTTATTCTGTAGACAAACTACTGTATAACTATAACAGTAAATTCACATATTCAGAATTTATTTTTATAATGAACAATAATCAAAAGATTTTCCACTTAGTATGCTTACTTTTCCACAAGTTTTTAAGAACCTGTACCATATTCTCTTACTGAACGGATTAATTGATTGATCGTAGACTCCAAAGTAGGGTCCTGCATCATTCTATCTTCAATTTTTGTACAGGCATGCATTACTGTTGTATGATCTCTACCTCCAAATTCTAATCCCACTTCAGTAGTAGAGAACTCAGTAATTTCACGAACTATATACATGGCAATTTGTCTTGGAAAAGTTATGACTTTTGTTCTTTTTTTACCCTTTAGATCATTAGGGCTTAGGTTAAAATAATCAGAAACAATACGTTGAACTAAATCAATTGTTATATTTTGCTGAACTGGACCACTGAAAATATGCCTTAATTGATCTTGAGCTATCTCAACAGTGACAGTTTTATTTGTTAATTCAGAATAGGCTGATAATTTTACTAGTGCAGCTTCAAGATCTCTGACATTTGTAGTCACATTTTTAGCTATAATCTCAAGAATATTATCAGTTATGCTTATGTTTTCTTTGTCTTCTATTTTTTTCTTCAATATTGCTAAACGTGTTTCATAATTAGGAATTTGAAGATCTACATTTAGACCTCTCTCAAATCTACTTCTTAATCTTTCCGTTACATCTTTTAGTTCCGAAACCGGTCTATCACAAGTAAAAACCATTTGTTTATTGGCATCATATAAGGCATTGAAAGTGTGAAACAGTTCTTCTTGTGTTTCCTTTTTGTTTTGTAGATCATGAATATCATCAATTAATAATACATCTACATTCCGATATTTATTTTTGAAGTGAGGCATGTTTTTATTACGTATGCAATTAACAAACTCATCAATAAAGTCTCCGGCAGTTATGTAATGTATTTTTAAGTTTGTATTGTCATTATAAGCGAAATTCCCTATGGACTGCATTAGATGTGTTTTACCTAGTCCTACACCACCATATATCATACAAGGGTTATATGCAGTTCCAGGGTTTCTCGCTATTGCCATAGCGGCGTTAGCTGCGAAGTTGGAGTTTTCACCAATAACAAATCTCTCAAATGTGTAATCAGATCGAAGATTCGGATGATGCCTGAGTACTGTAGGTTTGCTATCATGTTTTGTGTTAACCGGTAGAGGATATTCTTCAGCAATTTTTTCTTTCTCTATTACTTGTGGAGCTTCTTCTCTTTTTTCAACATTAAAACCTAATTTAATATTGCGTCCGGATATTTCGTAAAGTATTTGTTCTATTTTATTGGTATATCTTCTTTTTAATTGATCTATAAAAAACTTGGATGGTACTTCCAAGATAATTTCTGATGTAGAGGAGGAGTGGTATTTTGTTTGATCTATCCATATCTGCATCTCTTCTTCGGATAATTCTTTACGAATTTGATTAATAGCTTCTTTCCAAAATGGACTTAAATCAATTTGATTAGACATATTTCCTCCTTATTACATTTTTTAAGCTTTTTAACAGTTTATCCACAAGCAGATTATACTCCAATCTATGTTAATATCTCTAGAAATTCAAAATCTTTCTGCATAAATTCTCATAAATTTAACTTATCATGAATTTAGTTGTTTTTATATTTATTTATTATATAAGGATTTAAAAATATAATTATTTATTTAATAATATTTATCTGAATTTATATTCTTTATTAGTATAAAAATTCGGGTTATCCTCTTGAAATTCAGAATTTTACTGGAATTTATCCACAACTTATTAACAGGTTGGCCATAGTACATCTAAAAGATCGTTCTGACAAGGAGTTTCCAACCTTTACTTTTTTGAAGGAGAATTCTATACTTCCCAAATCTTAAAGCACATAAACATGTCAAATAGGTAGAACAATGCAAGACAATTACTCTGCACAGAATATCCAGGTACTTAAAGGTCTGGAGGCTGTTCGCAAGCGTCCTGGTATGTACATCGGTTCCACAGGACCAGATGGTCTACACCACTTAGTATATGAAATAGTTGACAACAGTATTGATGAGGCTCTCGCAGGACACTGTTCCCATATTAAAGTAGTAATAGAACACGAAGATATAATTAGGGTTGAAGACGATGGGAGAGGAATCCCTGTCGATTTACATCCTATTGAAAATGTAAGTGCAATGGAAGTTGTATTAACAAAGCTTCATGCAGGTGGAAAATTTGAAAAAGATGCTTATAAAGTATCTGGTGGTCTACATGGTGTAGGTGTCTCTGTTGTGAACGCACTGTCAACATGGTGTGAAGTAACTGTACATCAGATGAATCACGTTTATTTTCAAAGCTATAAAATTGGTGTACCAGATGAACCCGTTAAAGTAATAGGGGACACTGATAGAACTGGTACGATGGTTCGATTCAAAGCTGATCCTAATATTTTTGATATGACTGTCTATAGTTTTGATGTTTTGGCTCAAAGACTTAGAGAACTAGCCTTTTTAAATAAGGGAATCAGAATTACCTTAGAAGATAAACGTTCTGCACATGAAAAGAAACATGATTTCTTTTTTGAAGGTGGTGTAAAGTCTTTTGTTGAGTTTCTTAATAAAAATAAAACAAAAGTTCATGGTGAACCTATATATTTAGAGGGTGAGAAGGATGATGTTTTTCTCGAGATAGCACTTGAGTGGAATGATGGCTTTGCTGAAAACATATTCTCATTTGTTAATAATATAAATACTAGAGATGGTGGAACACACTTATCTGGTTTTCGATCTGCTCTAACGAGAACACTTAATGACCGTTTAAAAGAAAGTAAACACGTAAAGAAAATGGATGAAAGCTTTTCTGGAGAAGATGCTCGTGAAGGTTTAACAGCTGTTGTATCGGTAAAAGTACCAAATCCCCAGTTTGAAGGTCAAACAAAGGGAAAATTAGGTAATTCCGAGGTTCGTGGTATTGTTGAATCTTTTCTGAATGATCAACTTTCAGATTTTTTTGAAAAGAACCCTAAAGTGTTAGAGCAAGTATTAGAAAAGGTTGTGTTAGCAGCTAAAGCACGAGTAGCTGCTAGAAGAGCTAGAGATTTAACACGACGAAAAAGTGTATTGGAATCTGCCGGTTTACCTGGTAAATTAGCGGATTGTTCGGAAAAGGATCCTTCTAAATGTGAAATTTATATAGTCGAAGGGGATTCAGCTGGCGGTTCCGCAAAAATGGGAAGAGATAGAAGCTTTCAAGCTATTTTACCATTGTGGGGTAAGATGCTTAATGTTGAAAAGACTAGGTTTGATAAGGTTATATCGAATGAAAAACTTTTACCTGTTATTGGAGCTTTAGGAACAAGTGCTGGCCCTAATTTTGATTTAGAAAAGCTTCGATATTATAAAGTAATCATTATGGCTGATGCCGACGTTGATGGATCACATATTAGAACTCTTTTATTGACTTTCTTTTTTAGGTATATGCAACCTTTAGTAGAGGCTGGCCATGTGTACATAGCAATGCCACCATTGTATAAAATCGCCTACGGAAAAGAAGTTCATTATGTCTATAATGATGATGAAAGAAAGATACTTCTTAAAGAAATGAGAGAGGAGAAAGGTGTTCCTGAAGAAAAAATTAACGTTCAACGTTATAAAGGTTTAGGTGAAATGAACCCTGAGCAACTTTGGGAAACAACCATGAATCCTGATTCAAGGAATATGATGCAAGTTAAATTAGAAGATTTAGTCGAAGCTGATGAAATCTTTACTACTTTAATGGGTGATAATGTTCCTCCTCGTCGTAAATTTATCGAAGATAATGCTTTAGCTGTCTCAAATTTAGATGTCTAAACAAAATATAGGAGATAGATGTGGAACCAATAACTGGTAAAGTTATACCTGTTTCTATTGAAAATGAAGTAAAGACCTCTTATCTCAATTACGCTATGTCTGTAATTGTTAGTAGAGCACTTCCTGATGTCCGTGATGGATTAAAACCTGTACATAGGCGTATTTTATATTCTATGCATGAAATGGGATTAAGAGCCGATCGTGCGTATAAAAAGTGTGGACGTATCGTTGGAGATGTTTTAGGAAAGTATCACCCTCATGGTGATGCTAGTATCTATGATGCCTTGGTTAGATTAGCCCAGGATTTTAGTATGAGATATCCTGTTGTGAACGGACAGGGTAATTTTGGTTCTGTCGACGGTGATCCACCAGCTGCAATGCGTTATACAGAAGCTAGAATGCATAAGATCACTGAAGATATACTGAAGGATATAAAAAAGGATACAGTCGATTTTGGTCCAAACTAT
Organism: Spirochaeta cellobiosiphila DSM 17781; assembly: GCF_000426705.1. Taxonomy (NCBI): domain Bacteria; kingdom Pseudomonadati; phylum Spirochaetota; class Spirochaetia; order Spirochaetales; family Spirochaetaceae; genus Spirochaeta; species Spirochaeta cellobiosiphila. The sequence continues at coordinate 20,283 of NZ_AUFW01000021.1, read as the reverse complement.
GATGATAGTTTGTTAGAGCCTTTAGTATTGCCTACTGGTGTACCATATCTTATCGTTAATGGTGCTAGTGGAATTGCAGTAGGAATGGCTACAAATATGGCCCCTCATAATTTAAGAGAAGTCTGTGCAGGTATTTGTGCTTATATTGATGATCCAGATATATCAATAGAAGATATGATGCGTGAATATATCAAAGGACCGGACTTTCCTACTGGAGCCATTATATTTGGTCAAAAGGGCACTTATGATGCATATCGATATGGTCGTGGTAAGATAGTTGTTCGTGCTAGACATCATATCGAAGTCATAAAAAGCGGTAAAGAAGCTATCATTATAACTGAGCTTCCCTATATGGTTAATAAAGCAAACTTAGTAGTGCGAATAGCTGATTTGATAAAAGATAAAAAAGTAGAAGGTATTACAGATTTACGAGATGAATCAGACCGTAATGGTATGCGTGTAGTTATTGAATTAAAAAAAGGTACCGTATCTGATGTTGTCTTAAATACTTTATATACACATACAGCATTACAAAGTAATTTCAGTGCTAATAACTTAGCTCTTGTTGATGGTAAGCCTCAATTATTAAATCTTTTAGATCAAATACGTTATTTTGTTGCTCATCGTAAAGATGTTATTATAAGACGTACTAAGTATGATCTTAACAAAGCAGAAGAAAGGGCTCATATATTAGAAGGGTTGAAAATAGCTCTTGAGAATATTGATGAAGTTGTTGAAATAATAAAGAAGTCTGGAAATGTTTCTGAAGCTCGATTAAATCTAATGGATAGGTTTCAATTATCAGAAAAACAATCTCAAGCTATTCTGGATATGAGATTACAAAAACTTACAAGTTTAGAGACCAAGAAAATCATTGATGAATTACAAGAGGTTCTTTCATTTATCGAATACTGTAAGGATTTGTTAGCTAATGAATATAAAATATTCAACTTAATCAAAGATGAGACTACTGAGATATCTAATAAGTATGGTGATGATAGAAGAACAGAGATCCGTAATGAGGAATTAGATGATGTTGATATTGAAGACTTAATACAACAGGAAGATATGGTTGTAGTCATGTCTAATGACGGCTTTATCAAAAGAGTCTCAGTTTCACTGTATAATTTACAGGGACGTGGTGGAAAGGGATCTAAATCTGCCAATCTACGGGATGAAGATTTTGTTTCTGATATATTCGTTGCCAATACTCATGATTATATTTTGTCTGTAACAAATTTAGGTAATGCCTATTGGACTAAAGTCTATAATTTACCAGAAGGTACACGGACTTCAAAAGGTCGACATATAAAAGGTTTATTGAATTTTGAAGAAAATGAAGAAATAACCGCAGTTGTTTCCTTGAAAGATTTTAGTGAAGAAACCTATTTGTTTATGGCAACCAAACATGGTGTAACAAAACGTGTTAAAACACATGATTTTAGAAATGCAAGGCAAAAAGGTATTCGAGCTATCATTTTAGATGATGGAGATACTTTAGTATCAGCATTACTAACGAATGGTGATGATGAAGTTATGCTGGTTACTAGGAATGGTTTAGGTTTAAGATTTAATGAAAACCTTGTCAGATCAATGGGAAGAGTAACACGAGGTGTACGTGGTATAAATCTTGTAAATGATGATTCTTTAATTGGTGTAACAATTGTAAATGATGACATGCAGATGTTTTTGCTTTCTGAAAATGGTTATGGTAAGCGATTAGAATATCATCATTTTAATCCCCATGGACGTGGTACTAAAGGACAATGTGCATATAAAACAAATGATAAATCAGGTAAAGTGATTGGTGTCACTGCTGTGGATGAAAACTGGAATGTAATGTGTATTACCAACTCTGGAAAAACTATTAAAATAGATCCTCAGAGTATATCTGTTTTTGGGAAGACTGCTTTTGGTGTTAAAATAGTAACTCCTGGAGATGGTGAAAAAGTTGTTGGATTGGCAAAATCCGAAAAAGACGCTGAAGAAAACATAATAGAATAACTAAAATAATAAAAAGGGAGATTTTTAAAATCTCCCTTTTTTGTTTCACGTGAAACATATGATCACTTTTTTTATTAAACTATGTTTCACGTGAAACAATCACTTTTCTTTTTATCCGCAAATTATCCACAGTTTAATTCCTTTTTTAGAATATCATATGTGTAATACTAATATTAGTTATTATAAGGACTTAATGACTAATATTAGTGCAACCTAGTTAATGTATGGTGAACTTACTAACAGTTTGTGCACAAGCTTAAGCATCAATATTTTCTACACTTATTACTTCTGGTACAATTGTCTTTAAATACTGTTCTATACCCTGTTTTAAAGTAACTGTGGCCATTGGACAACCATTACAGGCACCAGTCAATTGTACTTTTACAATGCCATCATCTGTAACGTCTAATAAAATCACATCTCCACCATCAGCCTGGAGGGAAGGTCTGACATCTTCGATAGCAGCTTCAACTCTTTCTCTCATAAAAACTCCTTAGTCAAATTATCCAAAATTTAAAACAAGGGGTCAATATTATAGATTGTTAAAAAAGAATATATAAACTCATGACAGCTACTTATATATCTTATATACTAAGTTAAACATCTTATAGTAATAGAGAATGAAATGGGAAAAACAATAGTATTTGCTAATCAAAAAGGTGGTGTAGGTAAAACTACAACATCTGTTAATTTAGGATCTTATATTGCAGAAAGCGGAAAAAAAGTTCTTTTAGTGGATTTTGATCCTCAAGGGAATATGTCTAGTTCTGTAAATGCTGATTCGACAAAAAATGGAATTTATGAAGTTGTGTCTGGTAAAGCTCAAGTAAAAGATACAATACAAAATACCGTAGTTAAAAATTTAGATATACTTACTTCAAATATTAACTTATCCGGAGCAGGAGTTGAGCTTGTTGAATACAAAGACTGGGAACATTTTCTAGAAAGGTCACTAGCTACTGTTAAAGATGACTATGATTTTATATTTATAGATTCACCACCTAGTTTAGATGTTTTAACATTGAATGGGTTAACAGCAGCAGATTCTGTTATAATTCCTTTACAATGTGAATACTTTGCCTTGGAAGGTTTAAGTCTGTTATTACAGACTATTAAGAAGGTTCAAAAAAATATAAATTCAGACCTCAAGATATGTGGAATAGTATTTACTATGTACGATTCTCGAACTAATTTGGCTAATGAGGTAGTACAAGAGGTTTCTGGTTATTTTAAGGATAAAGTCTTCAAAACTGTTATTCCCAGAAATATACGATTAAGTGAAGCTCCTTCTCACTCTGTCCCAATTAATTTGTATAGTCCACAGTGCATAGGTGCTAAAAGTTATGAAAAGTTAGCTCAGGAGGTTTTAGAACGTGTCTAAGGCTCTAGGTAGAGGGTTAGGAGCTCTTTTAAATGATGATAATGAAGATGAGGTTGATATAAATAAAGTAGTTGAAGGAGCAACTGTTATTGAAGTCCTCATCGATGAGATATCCGCTAATCCAAATCAACCTCGAAAAGAGTTTGCTGAAGATAAATTATTAGAGTTGTCACAATCTATAAAGGAAAAAGGTGTTATTCAACCTATTCTTGTTGAGAAAGGTAATAAACCTAATTCTTATATAATTATAGCAGGAGAAAGGCGATATCGTGCATCGAAAATTGCTGGTTTAAAAAAGATACCTGTTATTGTTAAGGCTTTTACAGAGGAAGAAGTTCTTGAAATTGCTCTTATCGAAAATATACAAAGAGAAGATTTAAACCCTGTAGAAGAGGCTAAAGCGTATCAACATCTCATGAAATCTTTTGATTTATCACAAGAAGATATCGCTAAACGTGTAGGAAAAAATAGATCAACTATAGCTAATTCTTTACGTTTATTAAAACTACCTGAAGATATGCTCACAGCTTTATCTCAAGGCATTATTAGTGCAGGACATGCACGTTCTCTACTGTCTGTTGTAAATCCAGCTGATCAAAGAATACTGTATAAAAGGGTTGTGGATAACTCTTTAAATGTAAGAGATACAGAATCAATGTCTTCTGCACTTAATAACGGTAATCGGCCCAGTTCTTCATCAAATAGTGTAAAATCTACAGCAAAATCAAAATCTCCTGATATACAAGATATGGAGCAGAGATTCATTGATCTTTTAGGAACAAAGGTCTCTTTAAAAGGAACAGTTAGAAAGGGGAAAATTGAAATATCGTATTTTTCTATGGATGATTTAGAGAGAATCTTGGATATAATATCGAAATAGTAATAGTTTATAGTTAGGTATTGACAAAATATGGGTTTTTCAATACTTTATCGACTATCGATAATTAATGGAGAGGTGTCCGAGCGGTCGAAGGAGGCGGTCTTGAAAACCGTTGTGCAGTGATGTACCGTGGGTTCGAATCCCACCTTCTCCGTTTTTAATTATCTTTTTTGTGACAATGGAGAGGTGCGAGAGCGGTCGAATCGGGCTCCCTGCTAAGGAGTTGTATCCGTGAGGGTACCGAGGGTTCGAATCCCTCCCTCTCCGTTTTTTTTGCGTATCCATAGCTCAGCTGGATAGAGCATCAGATTGCGGATCTGAAGGTCGGAGGTTCGAATCCTCTTGGATACACTGAGAAAATAACATATATGATCTTTTACTGGAGAGGTGTCCGAGTGGTCGAAGGAGCACGCTTGGAAAGCGTGTGTATCGCAAGGTACCGGGGGTTCGAATCCCCCCCTCTCCGTTCCCCTAGTTATTAGGTCCCTAGCAACAATCATTCACCTAACTCCGCCAGGACCGGAAGGTAGCAACGGTAAGTGTTATGATTGTGTGACTTGGAATACTTAATGCTAGGGGTTTTTTTTATAATTCTTTGCAGATGATTATATAAAGAAGACTTGTTAAAACTTTTGAAAAGCCTTTCAATAGGCTTTTCAAAGTTAAAAGACTAAGGTTTAGTTTAATAGTACATTTAGTTTGGATATTTTAAATTACAGTCTTTAGCTACTAATAGTACTTCATTAAGATACTTTTTCGATTCCCACTTGGCCATATTCAAATCATGTGATAGATAATTACCACACTCATCAGGATGGGTACCAGGTATGCTTTCTTGGTAGTCTATAATAAATTCAAACATAGATTTAATAACTGAAAGTACATCGTTACTAGTTAAGTCTCCTTTAAACAAGGCGTAATTACCGGTCCTACATCCCATAGGTCCAAAATAGATTAATTTTTCACCCCATACTTTATGGTTTCTTAAAAAGGTAGCTCCTAGATGTTCGATAGTATGTAGTGCTGGAACATCAATTACTGGCTCTCTATTAGGCTCTTTCATTCGAATATCAAAGGTTGTAATATGTTCGGATCCTATGTTGTCTATTCTAGATACATAAATACCCCTAAGCAATTTATTGTGGTCTATTGTAAAACTAGGGATTTTATCCATTATGTTTCTCCTTTATAGCGTTTTGATTATCTTATCAATAAAACAGGATGATATGATAGCAGCTTGCTCCATTGTATCCTTATAGGTAGTATGACTGTCTTTGGTAAAAACAAGATCGGAAATGGAACGAATCACTAAAAATGGTATACTATTCAAATAACATGTTTGAGCTATGGCTGCTCCCTCCATTTCTACTGCAACTACATCAGGAAAGTTTTTTTTCAATTCATCCACTTGTTTCTCAGTATGGATAAAAATATCTCCTGAATATATATTTCCAATAATTACTTTTTGTTTATCAATATTTATTTTACTTGATATATTTAACAAGTTTTGGTTTGATGAAAAATATAGAGGAAGTTTAGGCAGTTGGCCTCTTTTATACTCGAATGCAGTAACATCAACATCATGATAGGCTATGTGGCTACCAATAGTTATGTCCAATAAGTCTAGTCTCTTATCATATCCCCCTGCCACACCTGTATTAATTATATAATCAGGATGATGTTTAGATATTAGAATCTGGGTAGCTATGGCTGCATTTACTTTACCTATTCCTGATTCCATAACTAAAAGAGTATGGTTATGCCTTGTTCCTCTGAATAGTGTTAAATGCTCTACTTTTTCTTCCTTCAAAGACTCCAAAGTAGCCTTAATCTGTACCATTTCTTCTTGCATGGCTGCAATTATTCCTATTGTCATATAAAAAATATAAAAGGCCATAATGATTTATACAATGCTTGAAAGCGGAAAAGATTTGAAATACAATGCAAGCGATGTCATACGAAATTACTGCAAGTAGAAAAAGACCACAAAACTTCCATCAAATGGCTGGTCAGGAATTTGTTGTCGCTACTTTAGAAAATGCAATTACAACTGAGAGAATCGCTCATGCTTATCTTTTTAGTGGTCCTAGAGGAGTGGGAAAGACCTCCTCTGCCAGAATACTTGCCAAATCCTTAAATTGTGAACTTGGTCCAACCACTGAACCTTGCGGAAAATGTAATAACTGTAAAGAAATAACCAATGGATCCAGTATGGATGTTATTGAGATTGATGGAGCTTCTAATACATCAGTCAATGATGTTAGAGAAATTAAAGATGAAGTATTATTTGCGCCAAGTTCATCTAGATATAAAATATATATCATTGATGAAGTCCATATGTTGTCGAATAGTGCCTTTAATGCTTTATTAAAAACTATTGAAGAACCACCACCGTACATTATTTTTATATTTGCTACAACGGAAATTCATAAAGTACCTGCAACTATTAGAAGTAGATGTCAACAATTTAATTTTAGACTGATTGATGCAGATACTGTAAAACAACGTCTTATAGAAGCTTGTAATGAAATGAATTTGAGATATGAAGATGATGCACTCTTTTGGATAGCAAAAGAAGGTACTGGATCAATGCGTGATTCTTATACCTTATTTGATCAGGTGGTTGCTTTTTCTGATGATCATATAACTCTTGAAAAAATCAGAGAGAAACTGGGCTTAGTTGGTTTGGATCAGATGAATCAGCTATGTGAGTATATTCTTGAAGGTAATGTATCGAGTGTTCTTAATTATGTAGAAGACATTTTAATCAAAGGTGTTTCCGTAGAACAGTTTATAATAGATCTAACAGAATACTATCGATCCATTCTATTCTTACAATCAGGAATTGATAGAGAAAGTCTTTTAGGTTTTTCGGTTGATAGATTCAATGGTAAAGTTATCGAAGGATATAATAGAACTCAATTAGAAAAAGCTATTGAGGATCTTCTAAAATTATACAGGGATATACGATATTCTCTTAACCAAAGATACGAATTAGAGTTAACACTTACAAAATTCTGTTCACTGACCAACTTTTTTACATCAAGAGAGTTATACGATAAGATAAAGGAACTGCAAGATAATAATCAATCTCATCCAGTCTCCCAGGTAGATCAAAAAAAAAAATAGTTGAGAAATCTTTAAGTAATGTTTTTAGAGATAAAATATCAGAGCAAATTACAGTCGAACCAAAGGTTGAGAAGAAGGAATCGTCTGAAACAGAACTTGTAATAGTCGATGTTGGTCCAAAAATACAAGAGACTCCTGAAAACTTTTTGAAGAATCTCACATTAAAAGTAAAAAAAGAGAAAATGACCTTAGCCATTAATCTCCAAAAAGTAGTTAGTTGGAACTGGATTGATAATGATCTAGTTTTAAAAATGCCGTCTCCTTTTATACTTAACATGATAAAGCAAGAATCTACATATTTGAGTCAGACGGCTAGTGACATGAAAGGTAGTGCTGTAAAAGTAAAAGCTGAATTAGTAACAGATGAGGAATTAGGAACAAATAATCAAATTGATGAGCAGATTAATTTGATTAAACAGATATTTAGGGGACATATAATAAAGGGAGGCAATAATGAATTTTAATCCTGCAGACTTAATGAAACAATTAAATAATCTTCAATCATCCATGAAGGAAATGCAATCAAAATTGGATACTATTGAAGTAACAGGAACTGCTGGTGGGGGATTAGTATCTGTCACTTTAAACGGAAAAATGGAAATGACCAATATAATCTTATCACCTGAGTGTGTTGATAATAGAGAAATAATAATGCTTCAAGATATCATTAAAGCAGCTCATAAAGACGCTATGAATAAGATAAAAGATAAACTTCAAAATGAAATGGGTACTATTCCTGGAATGCCAGGAGGATTTCCTCAATAACATGGATATGATAGAAGCCTTAACTACAAATCTTAGTAAGTTACCAGGGATAGGGAAAAAAAGTGCTCAGAGAATGACTTATTACTTATTACGAGCTGATTCAAATTATTTAAATCAGCTTGGGGATCAATTAAAATTATTGAAAGAAAGAGTTAAATGCTGTTCAAAATGTGGTAATTACACAGAAGTAGATCCTTGTCCTATTTGTTCAAGTGCCAAAAGAGATGGTGATATCATATGTGTTGTTGAACATCCACAAGATTTAATAACTATTAACTCTACAGGAGAGTATGGGGGACTATTTTTTGTTCTTAATGGTGTTATTTCTCCTATTGATGGAATAGGACCAGATGATCTTCGTTTGGCTTTATTAAAACAACGTGTTATTAATGAAAATATTAAAGAAGTAATATTAGCTACTAATCCAACTATAGAAGGTGATACTACAGCTCTGTATGTTTACAGAATGTTGAATGATACTGGAGTTAGTATAACAAGGTTGGCTTCAGGAATACCAGTTGGTGGTGATTTAGAATATGCAGATAAACAGACCATAGCAAGATCATTCAAAGCAAGAAGTCCTATATCCTTTTAAAAAAAGCCGCAGTAAGCGGCTTTTTATTAAAGTTTATCTATCAACATGGAACACTTACCAGATGGTATTGGTAAGGTTTTCTTTTTTTGTCCCAATATATTTATAGTAAAGTAGTATAATTTCTCTGATTCCAAACGAATCTCCCAACCTCTACCACTTTTATTTGATTGAATAGTTATCATGTTTCTTTTTAATTCGAGATCTTCAATACCCATTAGTTCAAGAGTGGGTACGATCCAGTCTACAGTTTTTCTTGGTAGACTTATGTATAATCCAACAATGTTTTCTATCATCAAAGTTATTGTTGCTAAACTTGTATATCCCAAATACTGGGAACGGTTATCTCTTTCTTTCCAGCTGGCTTGACCTTCTTTATTAGGATTATAAGCTTCCCACAGAGATCCTTTTGTTTCACCATCAGGATGTAATGTATCCAGAATATAATAAAGATGTCTTATGGCTACTTCTCTAGCAAAGTCATAACGCTCGTATTTTTCTAATCCTTTTATTACCATAAAAGTTAGGGGTGTAAAGACACCTCCACAATAACCATTACCTGAGGGATCAAAGTCTTTTGAATCAGCACTTAAAGAAGGAAAAGGATTAGGGAGACCAAAGGTTTTGGGATTGTTGAGATGATCAACAAGGGTCTCAAACCGCTCTTCATTTGGAATCTCTGCCAATAATGTCCAATAAGCTGCGATTGTTTTGTTTTTAAGCTGATTATTGTTTTCGTCTAAATCAAAGTAAAAACCTTCTTCTTCATTCCACATTCGAGAATTGATTCTTGTCTTTAATGAAAAGTATCTTCGTTTGTATCTAAAACTAATTTCCTTATCATTTAAAATATCTCCCAATGCGGACATATATAAGGCATTTACGGCCATTTGAGTATTGAAGTCCAAGGGATATTTCATTCCATCTCTAGGACTATTTTCCATCATAGTCGCAGAAGCAGGTATTGCATATAATCCTGAGTCATCTTTAAAAGTCTCTTCAATCCATATGTAATACTTTTCTAATATGGGCATGATATCTTTTAGGCGCTTTTTCTGACCTACTTTGTGATACAAGTTATACTCAGCCCAGGAAAATAAAGGAGGTAAAATACCTTCCGGATTATCAGCTGTTAAAACTGGTTCACCTGTTTCTACATTGTATTTGCCACGGATAGCACCATTTTCTTCTTGTCTCTTATAAAAATTGTCTAATAGTGGCATGGGAGAATACATTCTATTAGAGTAGACAAGAAAGAAAGTTGCGAAACAACTTTCATACTGGTTTATTTCATTAGAGTCAGGATAAAGAAAAAAATTCTTTTCAAAACCTATACTCTCATCACCTTTGGCCCAGAAATCTTCTAGCCAGGCCCATGTTTTGTCATAAATATCAACAAAATCTTGATCATAATAATGAACTATAGGGAAGTTCTTTTTAGCCACGGATACTCCTCGAGTTTTCCAAAAATTATCTTATAAAGTATGCCTAATTTATTTATCTTACTTTGATATAAACCAGTCATTATACTCAGTTAGACACTCAATGTACAGCAAATAAAATACTAAAGTTATGTATAAAATCAAGAAAAGTATCTTGGAACGGCCTTATACTTGACATCTTATAAATATGTATGGCATTGTGCATAAATATGAGAAAGGAAGATTTAGAGATTACTGCAGAGCTTGCTCAGTTAAGATTGTCCGATGAGGACTTTGATAGACTGGCTGGTGAAGTTAACACGATGTTAGATTACTTTGCCAAGATGATGGAAGTTGATGTTGAAGGATTAGAACCTACCACCCATGCCCTTCTCAAAAATAATCGTGTCCGTGATGATATTCCCCAAACCAATCAGTCATTATCAGATGAGCTTATTGAGAATGCTCCTGAAATCGAAGATCGTTTTATCGTAATACCTAACGTACTATAAAGGTAGATTTATGAGTCAATTTACAAAGAAATGGGTAGAAAATTTATCCACAGAAGTAGGCCGGAAGAGATATAGGCTTTATGTGGAGAGTTGGGAAAAGAAAATAGGATCTTTTCTCGATTTTCGTTCTGAAAATAGTAGCCACAATGAGGGGAAGCTCAAAGGTTTGCCTTTTGGTGTTAAGGATAATATTGCTACTAGAGGTTTTAAAGTAACCTGTGGATCGAAGATGCTGGAAAATCTCCTATCCCCTTACACTGCGACAGCTGTAGAAAAGCTTATAGATGCTGGAGCTTATGTTGTCGGAAAGACTAATTTAGATGAATTCGGTATGGGATCTAGTACTGATAATTCTGCGTTGCAACAAACTAATAATCCTTGGGATATCAATAGAGTATCTGGTGGTTCCAGTGGAGGTTCTGCTGCCGCTGTTGCTGCTGGACTCGTTCCATTTGCTTTAGGTACAGATACAGGTGGTTCTGTTAGACAACCAGCCAGTTTTTGTGGTGTATATGGTTTAAAGCCTACTTATGGTACTGTTAGTAGATTCGGTTTGACAGCCTATGCTTCTAGCTTAGAAGTAATCGGTGTTTTATCAAAAGATATTGATCTGACAGAACAAGTATATAATACAATAAAGGGAGAAGATCCCAAAGACCAGACCTCTATAAAGCCAGAGGTTCCAACTAAAACAAAAGGGCCATTCACCATTGCAGTATTAGATAACATATCTGATTTGGATCCTCTTGTACAAAAAGCTTATGATAAAACAATAGTTTCATTAGAAGCTTTGGGTCATACGGTTGTGAAAGTTCAATTGCCAACACTTGAATATGTAGTTCCTGCTTATTATACAATCGCCACTGCTGAGGCAAGTGCCAATCTAGCTCGTTATACTGGTATACGATATGGTCTTCAACCTCTTTATTCAGAAAATCCAGATGATTTAGTTCAAAAATCAAGAAGTGAAGGTTTCGGTGATGAAGTTAAACTTAGAATATTGTTGGGTACTTATGTATTAAGATCTGGTTTTCAAGATCAGTATTATCATAGAGCCCAAAAAATACGTACAGCGATTCGTAATGATTTGGATCGTATCTTTAAAGATGTTGATATGTTGATGACACCAACTTTTCCGACACCTGCCTTTAGTAGGGATGAAAAGTCTTTAACTCAATTTCAACAAAAAGTTGCAGATAAATTTACTTGTACAGCTAACTTAGCTGGAGTTCCTGCTTTAAATGTTCCTACTATAGTTGAAAATAACTTACCTGTCGGTATGCAATTTATTGCCCCTGTATTTGAAGAACCAAGATTGTTCGAAATAGCCAGATCTTTAAAAGATGTATTTCCTATACAAGATGTCCCTGGTTATTCAGAGGATTGGAGTTAATTATGTATGAATCGTTTGTTGGATTAGAAATTCACATCCATCTATTAGCTGATAGTAAAATGTTTTGTTCTTGCAAAGCTCAATATGGTGATGAAGAGAATACGAATGTATGTCCCGTATGTCTTGGTTATCCAGGGGTTTTACCAACTGCAAATGAAAAAGCACTAGAATTAGCCTACACTGTTGCAGAAGCTTTGAATTGTGAATTGAGTCCTAGAACTACTTTTGAACGTAAAAATTACTTTTATCCTGACATGCCTAAGAATTATCAAATTAGCCAATTCGAGCATCCTGTTGGTAAAAACGGGTGGGTGGAAATTGAAGTGAATGGAGAAAAGAAAAAAATCCGAATTCACGATGTTCACCTTGAAGAAGATGCTGGAAAAATGATACATGCTGGAGATGTTTCGCTAATTGATTACAATCGAGCAGGATATCCTCTATTAGAAATTGTCACTGAACCCGATTTAGTACGAGGTGAAGATGCTGAAATATATCTTAAAAATTTCCAGAGATTAGTTAGATATTTAGGTGTATCTGATGGAAATATGGAAGAAGGATCATTGCGATGTGATGCTAATGTTTCCATCAACCTTGAAGGTCAAGGTCTAGGAAGAAAAGTTGAAATTAAAAATCTGAACTCTTCCAGATTTGTAAAATTGGCTTTAAATTATGAGATAGATCGACAAAGCCTTCTATTAGACGAAGGGAAGATTGTTTCCCAGGAAACGAGATTATGGAATGAAAATAGAGACATAACGACTGTTATGCGATCTAAAGAGCAAGCTTTAGATTATAGATATTTTCCTGAACCAGATTTACCGCCTTTCTGCCCTTCAGATGATTTTTTACAAAAAGTAAAAGATAGACAAGTTGAATTGCCCCTCTATCGCAAAGATAGGTTTATCAAGGAATATCAATTAACAGAAGACCAAACTGAATTCATAATAGATGATAAAGCTGTCGCTGATTATTTTGAGCAGGTTATATCTTTAGGAGTACCAACAGATATGGTAGCTACCTGGTTGTCAGGTGATGTTCAAAAAGAATTAAATAAGAACAATATGAAACTTTTAGAAAGTCCTCTGTCTCCAGAACGCTTTGCTGAATTATTAAAATACCTTGATGAAGATAGAATACATGGTAAATTAGCAAAACAAACATTATCAGCTGTGTTCGACGAAAACAAATCTCCTGGAGATATTATCGCTGAAAAGGGATGGGAACAGATATCGAATGCTGATCAAGTTCAAACATTAATTGAACAAGTATTGGCAGATAATCAAAGTGTCGTTGATGCTATTAAAAGTGGTGATGATAGACAACGAGGTTACCTTATGGGGCAGATAATGAAAAAAACTAATGGAAGAATTAATCCTCAAATTGCCCAAAAAGTACTAAGTGAGAAGTTGGGATAAATATATGAGAGTATTAGCTAGTGAAGCAAATAAACATGTTGGTGAAACTATAGAAGTTAAGGGCTGGATTCATAGGATTCGTGATTTAGGCCAAGTCGTTTTTATAGTATTAAGGGATAGATCTGGTGAAGTTCAAATCGTACTTGATAACAATCCTGAATTATCATTGGAATCTGTGATTAAAATTGAGGGTAATGTAATTATCAATGAAAAATCACCAGGTGGAGTGGAAATAGAGTGTAAAGATTTAACACTTTTAGCTCCAGCAGCTCCTAATTTACCAATATCAGTAAATCAAAATCTTGATAAATTAAGTCTAGATGCCATATTAGATAATAGAATGATATCCCTTAGAAACACAAAAATTAGGGATATATTTCTGATTCAGTCTAATATACTTAAAGCTTTATCTAGTTATATGCATAGTCAAGACTTTAGTGAAATTAAAACCAGTAAATTGATTGGTAGTGGTACAGAGGGAGGAACTGGACTCTTTTCTGTTGAATACTTTGATGAGAAAGTTTTCTTAGCTCAATCTCCACAATTTTATAAACAGGCCATGGTTTCCAGTGGTTTAGAACGTGTTTTTGAGATTAGTCATGCTTATCGAGCTGAAAAACATGAAACACCCCGTCACTTAAATGAATATGTCTCTTTTGATGTTGAAATGGCTTTTATTGAAACAGAAAAAGATCTTATTGATTTTGAAAAAGGGATATTGAAACATGTTTTTGAAGAGTTAAGAGCTAATTGTTCTCATATTTTAGAAAAGTTTGACACATATCTCCCAACGGCTGATGAAGTGGATAAATTTCCTATTATAGAACATTCAGAAGCTAAAAAGATTATCTCAAAGGAAGTTGGTCATCGTGTCTTTGAAATTAATCCAGAAGGTGAGCGTGTTATCTGTGAATGGGCTAAACGAGAGTATGGCGTAGAAGCCGTTTTTATTAATGCCTTTCCTCGTAAGAAAAGACCATTCTACACATTTCCTGATGGATTAAAGACAATGAGTTTTGATTGCATCTTCAGAGGGTTAGAAATTACTACAGGAGGGCGACGTATTAATGAATATAACATGATGCTTGAAACTCTTCCTAGGTTTGGAATGACCCCTGAAGGATTAGGTGACTACATGGATATATTTAAATTTGGTTGTCCACCACATGGTGGTTTTGCCATTGGTGTTGAAAGACTAACTCAAAAGATATTAGGGCTTTCCAATGTCAAGGAAGCATCGCCATTTCCAAGGGATCGAAAACGAGTTAAACCATAACTATAAAATGGGCCCTTATTACAGGGCCTTTTTTATTTTTCAGGAGTACTTTTTAGGTGGGTAACTTCCCAACTTAACCAAAACATTGTCACTATCGTTGCCAGTGCATCTGCAATTGGAAAAGCAAGAATAATACCATTCAATTGAAATAATAAGGGTAATATCAAAATAAGAGGTATTAGAAATAAGAATTGTCTACTTAGATTTAGAATCATACTAGGCCCCCCTTTGCCCGCACTTTGAAAGTAAGAGGCCCCTATGATTTGAAATCCTAGGAATGGTAATACCAAAGTAAATAAGCGGATAATATGAGAGGAAACTTCAACCAATTCTTGATCATAAGTAAATATAGAAGTTAGGAAACTAGGGAATAGCTGTATTAGTATAAAACCAATACTTGTGTATATAGTTGCTATGATGATTGCTAAACGTAGACTTTGTAAAACTCGCTTGTAGTTTTGTGCTCCATAATTATAGCCAGCGATAGGTTGAAAACCTTGAACCATACCAAATAATGGCATGAACAAGAACATTACTATTCGATTTATAATACCCATTCCAGATATGTAGATATCGCCTCCATAGCGATTTAACAAATTATTAACTAATATTGTTACAATAGATTGTCCACTTTGACGTGCAAAAGTAGGTATTCCTAGAATGAATGTTTCTTTTAGTATACTCTTGTCTGGCTTCATGAATTTTATATTAAAATGTATTGAGCTTTTGCCTGATGCAAAATGATGTAAGACATATATAAAACTTAAAAACTGACCAATAATCGTTGCTAATGCCGCTCCTTTTATACCCATGTTTAAAGGAAAGATAAAAATCGGATCAAGAATTATATTAGTAATTGTACCTAAGAGCATAGAACTCATAGCCATGCGGGCATTTCCTTCAGCTCTTAAGATATTATTAGAAACCATAGCAAATGCAATGAAGGGTGCCCCCAATAATATAATGCTTAAATAATCATAGGCATAATGGTAAAGGGTTTCACTGGCACCCATAAGCAATAATAAGGGTTTTATAAATAAGATGCCCAATAGGGTTGTTAATGCTCCAAAAACTATAGCCATGGCAAAGGCATTACCAGCTGCCTGATTAGCTCTATCATAGTTATGAGCGCCGAGATTACGTGAAATAATAGAGGCAGATCCTGTTCCTATAGATATACCAAAGGCCATGATAATCATTTGTGCAGGCAAACTTATGGATAAACCGCCGATAGCATTTGAGCCAACTCCTCTACCTAAGAAAATTGTATCTACCAAGTTGTATAGAGCATTGACCAACATGGCTACAGTAGCTGGTACTGATAACTTTAACAGTAATCGACCAATCGGTTCTGAGCCCAGAAACTCTTGGTGATTCTTAGCGTTTTCCATTGAAAGAAGCTCCTTCTCTTAGTTTTAAGTTAATGGTACGTATGTAATTAAGTATCTCTTCTAATTTTATTTCTTCATTCGAAGTTAGTTTTGTTAATTTAGTAGCTAAATATTTTTCAAACGCTCTTTCAATATATATTGCTTTATTTTCACCACTTTGGGTTAGTTGTAATAGGTTCTTCCTTCTATCAGTTGGATCTTTTATTACCTGAATATATCCTAATTTAATGAGGTGATCCGCTACTGTAGAGAAGGACCCTTTCTCTATTCCCACCCTATTACATAAATCTTTCATTGGTAATTGTGGGTGACGCCAAATATTCACCAAAGTTTTGGCATGAGTTTTATTTAAATCTGGATCAGGATTAACAAAATCATGTGATAGATTTCTTATCAGATTGTGAATTTCACTTAATACTTCAATAGCGACTTGAATACTAAACCTCCCTATATTAGTTAGAAATCGAACTAAATGAAGTTATATGTGTTAATATAAAGAGTCAAGGTAATTAGATAATAAAAGGTATCAGAAGTATTAACTGATACCTTTTAAGTTTTATTTTTGTAGAATTTTCGATACTGAATTTGTGACTGACTTAAGATCCGTCAAATCCATTGGAAGGACAATTTGTGTATTTTTATTAGCAATGTTCTTAAGTTGTTCAATATATTGCTCAGCTAGCTTTAGTTCTAATGCCTCTTCACCGCCCGATTCACTTATTGCTTCAGCAATTTTTTCAATGGAAAGGGCAGTAGCTTTACTTATAGCAAGGATCTCTTGGGCTTGTCCTTCTGCTTCATTAATGAGTCGTTCTTTCATCCCTTCGGACTTATTAACAGCTTCTTCAAATAAACCACGTGATCTATTAATTTTAGATTCCTTTTCACCTAATGATTTGGCAATAACAGCACGACGTTCACGTTCTGCTTTCACTTGGTATTCCATTGAATCTAAAATAGAAGGTGGAACTTTTATATTTTGAATTTCATATCTGGTTACTTTTACCCCCCAAGGATCAGTAGCTTCATCTAAGTTTTTAACAACTTCGGCATTGATTTGCTGACGTTCTTCAAAGGTTTTATCAAGATCAAGCAATCCTATGGCAGATCGCATCATTGTTTGGGCAAGTTGTATTGTTCCTAATCTGTGATTAGTAATTCCATAACTGGCTTTCTGTGGATCAAAAACTGTATAATATAAAACTCCATCCACATCTACTTTTACATTGTCTCTAGTAAAGCAAGGTTGACTTGGTACGTCAATTGCTTGTTCTTTTAAGCTATGTGTGTATCTAACTTTATCGAAAAACGGTATCAGAAAATGAAATCCGGCTTCAAGAGTTCCATGATATTTACCTAATCTTTCTACAATCATGGCTGTACGTGCTGGAACGATTCGGATACTTCTTGCTATACCTATAACAATAGCGGCTGCTATAACAATTCCAATTCCTTTTAAAAGAAAATATAGGAAATCCACTATTTATTCCCTCCTTTTAAGTTTAAACCGGGAAGTATGCTACCGATTAATCCTTTAAGTTGTGCTGCTTCCATTGGAAGTACAGAAGTGTCAGAAGAATGTAGAATTTCTCCTACTTGTTTGATGTATTGTTCGGCTAACTGCATTGACATTGCTGTTTTACCACCTGGCTTGTTAATGGCTTGGGCTATCATCTTTATACCTTGAGCTGTAGCATTAGAAGTGATAGCAATTGCTTTTGCTTTCCCTTCAGCCTCATTAATTCTTCTCTGTCTCTCACCTTTAGAAATATTTATTGATTCTTCTTTTTCTCCGATAGAAAAATTAACTCGTGATTCCCTATCTCCTTCTGATTCAAGTATTTCAGCCCGCTTTTCTCTTTCAGCCCGCATTTGGCTTTCCATAGCTTCCAATACAGATCGAGGTGGGACTAAGTCCTTAATTTCATAACGGGTTACTTTGATACCCCAAGGATCAGAGGCTTCATCAACAGCTTTAACAACAGCATTATTGATGCTTTCTCTTTCAGAAAAAGTCCTATCAAGTTCAATTTTTCCGATTTCTGAACGCATAGTTGTTTGCGCTATCTGTGCTGTTGCATAATGATAATTATCAATACCATAACTAGATTTATAGGGGTCTGTAATTTTAAGATATAAAACACCATCCACTTGAATTTGAACATTATCCTGTGTAACACATGTCTGTGGTGGGACATCAATGATCTCTTCTTTTGTATTTTGCTTATAAGCTACCTTTTGTAATATAGGTACTAAAAGGTGAAATCCTGGTCCTAGTGTTTTCTTAAATTTACCAAACTCTTCCACAATCCAAGCTTCTTGCTCAGGTACAATACGTACAAGTCTCGTAAATAGATACAAGATGAACAGGATAAATATTATCCCTGCAAATAACTGCATTTACTTCTCCTCTTTTTATTAATTTGCTATATAATATAGCTTTATTCCGTTAATGATTTTGTGACAATAAAATGTAGATCGACACGTTCCAAAATTTGAACCACTGATCCTTTTTCAAAGGTTTCTCCATTACTTAGAGCATCCCAGGTAGTTCCTTGAAATTTAATACGTCCTCTGTGACCGGGGGTTATTCTTTCTGTGACTTCAACTTCTTGACCAACATATTGTAGATGATCATCAATAATTTCTTCACCTTTAAATACTTTAGAGAATTTTCTCCGAAGAAAAAATAATCCACCAATAGATATTCCTAACCAAGCGATTACTTGTGCAACTATTAAGTTGGTTACTCCTAAAAAAGGAAATATTAAGAGGAGTAGACCTAGAATAAATGCTCCTCCTGCGAAGAAAATAATTATTAATCCAGGTATCAGAAACTCTGCGCCTACTAAAACTATTCCAAATAATAACCATAGTATGGAAGCTAAATTCATATATCCTCCCATTAAGTTGCTCTATTGAACTTAAAGATACCTCTTTTTTTAATTAAAAACCTAGTCCCTCTGAATATTCCTGTCAATTAGTTTTACTCTTTATTGGTAATTCTGAATACATGACTCCTAATAGAACAAATAAGAACCCAATGAAATCAATAAATCCAAAGGATTCTTTTAAAAATACTACCCCTAATAATAGGGCTATTATTGGTTCTAATGCGTAGATAAGAGCTGCTTCAGTTGCACTAATGTACCTTTGATATAGGTTTTGTGATAAAATTCCCCATGCAGTAGCAGGAACGGCTAAGTATAGAATTCCTATCCAGTCTTTTACCGGAAACAAAATAGCTTCATTTTGATAAATACTAATTGTACCTGCTAATATAGTAACAACCAAGAATTGACTAAAGGCCAGAGTTGTAGATTCATGTTTACTGCTATAAATATTCAATAAGACTATTTGCAAGGCAGTGGCAAAAGCACAGATTATAGTGAGAACATCCCCAATATTTATATTACTATAACCTGGTTTTGTGAGGAACAACATTCCAACTAATACGATAACTAGAGATATGAAATGATGTTTTTTTATTTTTTCTTTAATTAGGAAATATTGTAGGAATGGAATAAATATAGCGAATAAAAAGGTAAAGAAACCAGAACGTCCTGTTGTTGTATATTTTAAGCCTAGTGTTTGTAGATAATAACTAATGAATATTAAAAATCCCAGTATAGAGGTTTTTTTAATCATAAAAATTACCTTTTTAAATTTAACAAAAGGTAATAGTAATAATGTAGCAATACCAAAGCGATACATTATTATTTGAAGAGCAGTTATTTGGTTCAATATATTTTGAGTTATCAAAAAAGTAGCACCCCAAAAAAAAGTGGTGATAAATAAGGCTAGTCGGGCTGTAATCCCCCCAAAAATTAAGAGTCGATATTTGTAGAAAATTCAAATAATATATGAATGGAGATTCTACATGAGAAAATCAAAATTTACAGACAGTCAAATTATGGCCATGCTTAAACAGGCTGAAAGCGGTATCCCGATACAAGATATTTGCCGAGATAACGGTGTAAGTACTGCTATGTTTTACAGATGGAGATCCAAGTATGGTGGTATGGATACCTCAATGGTTAAGCGATTAAAAGAATTAGAAAGAGAAAATGCGTTACTTAAAAAAATGTATGCAGAAGAGAAACTCAAAAAAGAAATTGTGA
>NZ_AUFW01000020.1 GCF_000426705.1 Spirochaeta cellobiosiphila DSM 17781 | reverse complement strand
TTGGGTCCTTGGCTTGTGGGCTTTGGTTCATCCCCTTACATAAGCTTCTTCTCAGCTGTTTCTGGAATATCGAGAAGTTTTTTGGAACTTTTTTTCGAAAATTAGAAGTTTTTTCGTCTTTTTTTTATATTGTACTTAACAAAAGTGCTTAACACCAAGAATTGTGTTACTACCATACTAACTCTTTACCCTAATTACATACTTAAATCAGCCAGTAGATTTTGACTTTTGTTGACCAAGGTGTAAATTTAAACTAGTGTTTACCGGAGGTTTTTTATATGGATATTTACACATACCCCCACGATATATTACGTCAGGATACAAAGATAATTACGGAATTTGGTAAACCAATGGAAGAGTTAGCTGAAAATATGCTCCATACCATGCATCTGTCTAATGGTGTTGGTCTAGCTGGCCCTCAGGTTGGTTTAACTGATAAGATTTTCGTTTGTCAGGCTCCTGATGAGAAACCCTGGGTTTTCATCAATCCAGAGATTATTGGAACAAGCATGGAAATCGTTCCTTTTGAAGAAGGATGCCTCAGTATTCCTGGTCTCTATGCTGATGTTGATAGACCGGCCGCCATTCAGATCCAGGCTTATAATGTTAAGGGACGACCATTCAAGTTAGAAGCAGAAGGGTATCTAGCCCGAATCATTCAACATGAATTTGACCATCTAAAGGGTGTCCTTTTTATTGACTACTTAAAAGAAAAAAAGCGTGATAAACTTCTCAAAGCTTATGACAAAAGGATGCGTGGCTAGGTGAGAATACTATTTGCAGGGACTCCGGAGATTGCTGTACCTTCTCTGGAGGCTTTAGCTAAAGCGGGATATGTTGCAGCAGTGTTGACGAATCCTGATCGTCCCCAGGGACGAGGGCGTAAACTGACTCCTTCTCCTGTTAAAGCTAAAGCTATTGAACTAGGACTACCCGTATTTGATCCTGTTAAGCTTAAAGAGCTAGCTCCTGAGAATGTAACCAATCTGGGTGTGGATCTTCTTGTGGTCTTTGCTTATGGGAAGATCTTCAGAGAAAGTTTTATCAATCTGTTTCCCTTGGGAGGCATTAATCTTCATCCTTCCAGGCTTCCCCAATTCAGAGGCCCAAGCCCTTTACCGGAAACGATACTCTCTGGTTTAGATCAAATGACTATTACTGTTCAAAAGTTAGCTTTACAGATGGATGCAGGAGATCTGCTTTATCAGGAAGACTATCCCTTGTCCGGACATGAAACAACGGAAGACCTAACAATAAGAGCAGGAGAAGAAGGGGCTAAGGTCTTTTTAAAGGTAATGGAACATTGGGAGGAATACTTAGCCAAAGCAACACCTCAGGATGATAGCTTAGCCACTTATTGTCAGCTAATTAATAAAGAAGATGGTCTGATAGACTGGGATAAAGATGCTATAACTATTGATAGACAGATCAGAGCCTATAATCCTTGGCCAAAAGCTGTAACAAGTTTTGGTGAAAATGCCCTTACTATCTATGAATCTCATATAGTAGAAGGTGATCTTCCGGGACAGCCCGGTGAGGTGCTCAAGGTAGACAAAGGGGAAGGAATTCTGGTAAAAACAGGGGATGGTTTACTCTGTATAACCAAACTTCAATTGAAGGGAAAAAAAGTCTTGGACTACAAAAGCTTTCTTAATGGAACACAAGGCTTTATCAATGCTGTGCTAGGGAGTAAAAATGAGTAAAAATTGGTTTCAAAGACTTAGAGATAAAATATTACCAACACAGGAAGATGCTGTAGAAAGCCGTTTCTTCAAGATTTCCATGTTATCCCTATTGGGGATTTTTTTATTAATGGTTATCGCCGCTTCCAGTGTGTTCTTTTATAGTTTGCGCGGACAGGAAGAAACTATGGTTCCCGATGTTACAGGAGAACAATTAGTTACCTCCCTTATTGAGTTACAGGAAAGAGAGCTGTACCCACTGGTACAGATAAAATATTCTGACAATGTTGAAGCTGGCGGCATTATTAGCCAAGACCCTGAAGGGGGCCTTCTTGTTAAAGCAGGTCGGCGAATAAATCTTGTGGTTAGTAAAGGGGCTATTGTTTCTGAGATCGAAAACTATATTGGACAGAACTTGTCTGATGTAAGGATTCATTTGCAAAACTTATCAACAGCTCCCGGAGAGAGACAGTTCTTACGATTAAAAGAACCTGTTATCTATGAATACTCGGACATTGAAGCAGGAACCATCATTGCCCAGTCACCAAAAGCAGGAACAACAGTAAGTCATTTAACAGACATAGAATTAGTCGTTAGTCGTGGTCCCAAAGGATCAACCATCATGGTTGACAATTATATGAAGTTAAATTGGGAAGCGGCTCTAAAGCGTCTATCCCATAGTGCTCTTCCCTTTGAGTTCAAATCCCGAGCTATGGAAAAAGGGGAAACAGCGGGAACTATTGTAAGTCAGAACCCTGTCGCGGGTAATGAAGTAGCCCCTTCAACAGTCATGGAATTCCTTATGGTTGCTCCAAAAGCACAAACGGGCTATAGCTTTGGTATTTTTGATACGACTCTCCCAGAGTTCGCTTATCCTGTGAATTTAGTGTTTAAAGCAGTTGATGAGAACGGACAGGAAACGGAACTTCTTAATATGAAACACATGGGGGGAGCCTTTAGTGTTCCTTATTATCAGAAGGATGGTACTTTGTTAACATTAACTATTAATGGTAATGAAGTAAAACAATATACAGTGGCACCCAAGGGGTAAGCTGTGAAGAACCTGCTCTTTGTTTGTTTGGGCAATATCTGTAGATCTCCTTTAGCAGAAGGAGTGATGGAGTCCCTAACAAAAGCACAGGGAATAGCCTGCAGAATCGATTCTGCAGGTACTTCTGCTTATCATTCTGGTGAAAAGGCAGATCGCCGCATGCGCAATACTGCTGAATCACATAATATTAATTTATCAAGTCGAAGTAGACAGATTCATAGGGAAGATGGTGAGAAGTTTGATTATATCTTTGCTATGGATCAAAATAATTACAAACAGATCTTAAATATTATTCCCACAGAATATCAGAACAAAGTACACCTCTTTCGTGATTTTGATCCTGATATAACAGCTGCGGCAGATGTCCCAGATCCTTACTATGGGGGACAGGACGGATTTGAGAATGTCTTTTCTATCGTCTATCGAACCTGCCGTAATATGCTTAAAGAGCTTGACTGGGAATGAGTTCGGATATTGTTTCTACCCTTAAGATGCTTTTGGATACAGAGGAAAATCCTCATATCAGGGCCTTATCCGGTGGAGACATTAACCATGTCTATCATTGTATCTTCCCTGCAAGGGAGTATCTTCTAAAGGTTAACACAAATCATTATCCCCATATGTTTATTGAAGAAGCTAAAGGTTTATCTGCACTAGAGCAGACTTATAAGCTTCCTATTCCCCATGTCATAAAGCATTATGAATCAGAGACACGGCAATATTTATTGATGGAGTATGTACCTACTGGAAGGAAGAGTTCTACCTTCTCTTCAACTTTTGGTAGATTACTGGCAGAATCTCATCAGGAAGGGAACTTTCAGGATTGGGGTTTTGACAGTAATAACTATATAGGTTCTACCCCTCAAATTAATAACGTTGAGGTATCCTGGCCGCAATTTTTTGCCATTCATCGTTTGCAATATCAACGTGATCTTGCTATATCCCATAATAAGTTACCCCCATCAGTGGATCACAAGCTTCTGCGTGTCATCATTCATATTAATAATTATCTCTTTGAACCGGAGCAGAAATCTCTTCTTCATGGAGATCTGTGGGGGGGGAATTACTTAGTTAATACGGAAGGACTGGCTGTTCTTATAGATCCTGCTGTCTATGTAGGGCATTATGAAGCGGATATAGCCATGACAGAATTGTTTGGCGGCTTTGACACTGAATTTTATAAAGCTTACAAGGATGTCCTTCCTTTGGATAAAGATTACTATCGTATCCGCCGTCCTGTGTATCAACTTTATCATATGCTGAATCATCTCAATATCTTTGGTGGTTCCTATTTATCATCCTGTGATGGTTTATTAACTCAGATACTAGCTTAGAGATACCAATTGTTCTGTTGAAGTACGGCAGTGATAGCCGCATGACAGGCTACTTCTGTTCTTAGAACCGCCCGTCCTAACTGAAAGGCCTGGAATCCTGATTCGGCGAATAACTTGCGTTCCTCTTCGGTCCATCCTCTTTCCGGTCCAATAGCTAAAAGTACTTTGGACTGTTTATCTGACAGGGGTTCGAAAGGGGGAAGGTCATTCCCGTTATGGAGAAGGATCTTGGTCCATTCGGAATTATCATATTGTTTAAGAGCCTGACTTAAATAGGTCATTCGTTCTACTTCCAACAGACGGGTCGTCCGTCCTTGGCTGGCTCCTTCCCAAAGGGATTCTTTATATTCTTCCTTAATCCAGAGATTACTATTGAGGTAGGACTTTTCCCCTAATTGGGTATTAACGAAGCTAACCTTTTCTATGCTCCATGTGGTTAGGTCCTTAATAAGTCTTTTGGCTACTGGAGGTCTTGGTGTTCCAATTATCATATGAATAGGATAGGGGCGGGGCCCCTGGTTCGTCCTTGAGTAATACTCGTATTCAATACGGTCGGCATCAATAGATAAGATCTGAAGCTGACCCAGGCTACCATTAACAACTCCCGCTTCTAGAGAGTCGCCAGGTTTTGATTTAAGGATTTTGGTAATATGAATGTAGATTTTTGTATTACGAAGGAAGAATCCTCTTGTTTCTTCCTGTTCTAACAGTATGATATTCAAAAAAAGCCCCCTAATGGAATAGACAAAGAATACGCATTTTAGTACATTGCCCCCTATGGCAAAGAAAACACACCCTTTAGATAGTCAACAACGAAGCAGTTTAACCAAAAAAGCACAACGGTTAAAGCCCATAGTTATGGTTGGTAAATCCGGTTTAACCGATGAAGTGATCAAAGCCGTAACTGAAGCTTTAGAAAGCCATGAGCTTATTAAGGTTAAGTTTGTTGATTATAAAGATGAAAAAAAGGATCTCAGTCGGGTTATCGCCGATAAAACTGATAGTCAACTGGTTAGACTTATTGGTAATATCGCTATTTATTATTGGTACCAACCTGATCCTGACAAACGTCGTATTAGTGTCTCATAATTATTGGTTGGAGTATTTTAAGATTTCTTCGGAAAAATATTCCAACTCAATCCCCGCTTCTTTAAACATCTGTTCTGTTTCAGAAGAAGAATGATACTTCTTTTCACAGACAACCCGTTTTATCCCACAATTAATGATAAGCATGGCACAGGTTCGACAAGGAGTCATTCGGCAGTATAAGGTGGCTCCATCTATAGAGATCCCTCTTTTGGCCGCCTGGCAAATGGCATTTTGTTCAGCGTGGACTGTTCTTACACAGTGATTAGAGGTATGACCATCTTCATGTACAGTGGTCTTTATCTGATGACCCACTTCATCACAATGGGGAAGGCCTGCAGGACTACCTACATACCCTGTTACCAGGAGTTGTCTATCCTTGGCTATAACACAGCCTGATCGTCCCCGATCACAGGTGGCCCGCTTACTGATAGCTTCACAAACTTCCATAAAATACTCATCCCAACTGGGACGTACATAATCATTACTCATGGGCGCAGTATAGCATACACTATTAGGAATGGGTAAAGAAAAGAACTGCCCTTTCCCAGAGGAAGAGGGCAGTGATAAGTCTATTTAAGCTCTAAACCTAGAGTCTTGGTTGGTTGGTCACAGACTTCAGTGGGACCGAAGTATTGTATCGCACCTGGGAATTGATAAGCATCACTCATCTTCCATTCTTCTCTTTTGGAAGCGAAGAATTTAAAAGGAGCCCCGTCCAGTTCTACTAGTGCTTTTCGAATAACCGGTTTTTGTTCTCCATGTCTTTGTTCCATGTTCATCATCATGGTGACAGGAATACCACCAGGAATCCATTGATCAGCTGGTTTATCTAAGCCCTTCACACTGGACATATAACCAGTTAAGCCACTGGCAATCAGTAAGAAGGCATTATAACCTAGGGAGTAACAGTAATCAGCGTCAAAGTTAGAAGGGAAAGCACATCGTCCTTCATAACCAAAGAAATGGTTAAGACCATTGAATTTGGCAGAAGAATTTCTCTTGTCGAGTTCTGTTGAAACCATTTGGATAAGAAGTTTTTCTGTTTCAATACGGCTTACTTGAACATTCCCATGGGGATCTCTGTCCATCATTAATTGCTTTTGGATATCCACAGGAAGGCTGGCAAATACTTTACCTGAAGGAGCACTGAGTTTTTCCATCATAAAAGCAGCCTGCCCTTCATAATCACTTAGCTTTTGGAACTCTTCTCCATGATGAGCTAGTAAATCATTAAGTTCACTAATAAGGACTTTCATTTCAGGCATGAATTCTATGATACCTTCTGGAATCAGAATAACACCAAAGTTTTTACCTTGCTTTGCTCGTACTTCTACTAGATCTGTTAAATCTTTAACAACTTCTGCTAGAGAGGTTCCTTTGTTTTCGATTTCTTCAGAAATGATACAGTAGTTGGGTTGTGTTTGAAGAGCACATTCCAGGGCAATGTGAGAGGCACTTCGTCCCATTAACTTGATAAAGTGATAGTACTTCTTAGCCGAATTAACATCACGCATAATGTTTCCGATTAATTCGGAATAGGTCTTTGTCGCTGTATCAAATCCAAAGGATGTTTCAATATGTTCGTTCTTGAGGTCGCCATCGATAGTTTTAGGTACTCCTGTAACGGATATACCAGTTCCTTTTTTGGCGAAGAATTCTGCCAGTAAAGCAGCATTGGTGTTTGAGTCATCTCCTCCGATAATGACCAAAGAAGTAATTCCCTTATCTTTACATGTTTTAAGGGCTACTTCGAATTGCTCTTCTGTTTCGAGCTTGGTTCGTCCAGAACCAATAATATCAAAACCACCAGTATTGCGGTATTGATCCATTAATTCAGATGTGATCTCAATAGTTTTATCTTCCAATATCCCACCAGGACCGCCAAGAAAGCCATATAATTTGGATTCTTTGTTTCCTTTTTTGATACCATCAAATAATCCCGCTATAACATTGTGTCCACCAGGAGCTTGTCCTCCTGACAAAATAACACCAACGTTGATCTTATCAGTAGCTTTAGGATTACTTCCTGGTACAAACTGAGCAACAGGTAGTCCATAGGTCTTTTCAAATAAGGCTTTGACCTTATCCTGATCCGCAACAGAAGACGTTGGGGCACCAAGATTGGCTTCAATTTTATCCACATCACCTTTGAGAGCTGATGGAAGCTTGGGATTGTACTCATATCGGGCTTTTTGCAGGGCCGAAATATCCATAAATGAGATCTCCTTTTTACTATTATTCTCTCTTGGAGAGTTCGCTAAAAATATATCAAGATATGGAGCTTAAGGAAAGAGGATAGCCTTTTTGAGGAAAAAGATTATAATGCTAATCATGACTATTTACATCGATGGAGACTCGTGCCACAAAGAAGCCCGGCAGATTATCATTAAACGAGCCAATAAAGAAGGAATTTCCCTGTGGATATTAGCAGATAGATCCCTTGCCATAGATCTATCTGAGTATGTTCATTTTGATTTGATTCCTTCAGGAGAAGACGCTGTGGATCAGGCAATATTGGACAGGATTACCCAGGAGGATCTGGTTGTGACAAGAGACATTCCTCTCGCCAAAAAAGTACTTGAAAAAGATGTCCAGGTTATGAATGATAGGGGAGTTGTTTTTTCTGAAGAGTTCATTAAAGAGCGTCTTGATCAGAGAAATTGGACCCTACAGTTAAAAGAAGCTGGATTGCATACCCCAGGGGGAAAAAACTATAATCAGAAAAACAAACAGGAATTCGCTAATTCTTTTGATAAGATGATTATAAATCTAACGAAATAGTGAGATTATTGTGCAAGTCTTTTACGAAAAGGCAAAAAAATATTACATTTATATGGTAGTTAAGCATAGAGATAGGAAGGATAGGATATGAACGCACAGAAAGTTTCAGAAGGTATTTTTCTTCTGACAGCTAAGGCTGACAAAGACAGATTGTTTGAAGGAATTTGGCCGATCCCTCATGATGCTGCAATCAACTCATACATTGTGAAGGGTAAGGATATTGCCCTCATTGATGGTGTCTGCGGTTGGGACGGTTGTGAGGATTCCTTTTATTCCCAAATGGATGAGATCAAAGTTGATAAAAACGATATAAAGTATGTTGTTATTAACCACATGGAACCAGACCATACTGGTTGGTTTGGCCCTTTCAGTAAGATTGTAAAGGACTTTACTGTTGTTACAACAGAAAAGGCTGCTAAACTGGTTAAGGCTTTTTATGATTGGGATGGGGACTTCATGATTGTAAAAAGCGGAGATACATTAGATCTCGGCGAAGGAAGAGTATTAAACTTCCAGGAAATTCCTAATGTACACTGGCCTGAGACGATGGCTACTTATGATACTAGTACAGGAACCTTATTCCCCTGTGATGCCTTTGGTGCTTTTGGTATGATCGAAGATAAATACTTTGATGATCAACTGACAGAAGAGGATTTTTCCTGGTTTGAATCTGAGACTAGAAGGTATTTTTCTAACATCGTAGGTCCCTTTAGCAAGTTTGTACAAAAAGCTATTAAGAAATTAGAACCTCTGGACATTAAGGTCATCGCCCCCAGTCATGGGATTGTTTGGCGCAAAGATCCCTCTGTTATTCTGAACCAATACATTGATTATGCCAGTTACATGGAAGGTCCGGCACGTGAAAAGATTACAGTTATCTGGTCTTCCATGTATGGAAATACCGAGGCAGCTGTTGAAGCCTGTCTGGAAGGTATTAAGTCGGAAGGTGTGGAATACGAAGTATACCAACCACCAAAAGACCATGTTTCATATATTCTCAATTCTGCCTGGGATTCTCAAGGTTTAGTATTGGCGATGCCTACTTATGAATATAAGATGTTTCCCCCTATGGCCCATGTTTTAGATGACTTTAAGCGAAAGAAAGTACATGGCCGTAAGGTGTTTAGATTTGGTTCCTACGGTTGGTCCGGTGGAGCCCAGAAGGAGCTGGATGAAATTACTGAAAAGATGAAGTGGGAATTCGTTGAACCTGTTGAGTTCAATGGTCATCCTACTCCTGAGGATATGCAGAAGGTAAAAGAACAATCTGCGGCTCTCGCTCGTCTTGTCAAAGAATCTGCTGCTAAGAAATAAGCTCAGTAATGAGTAAGTCTGCATAATAGGGGGCGTTTAGCGTCCCCTTACTACCCATCCCATTAAGTATATAGTATTTATCATTATCAGGATGTAGGCCCCAAAGGCTGGAGCGGTCAGGCCCTACGGGACGTACCCCATATTGATGGCCCACAACTTGAACATCTCCTGTATAGAACTGTCTAAGTTGATGAAGGAGATCTTCCCTCCCCTTAGTGGTTCTTTTGTACTCCAGAGGTGTATACCGGTCGTAAGTTGATCCCAGCTTATATAAATGCTTTCCATGATGTTGCTTGTTTAAAGGGATGAGAGCTACCCCTTTACTGAGAATATAGTCCAAAGGTTCTTTTAGGCTTATTATTAAGGTTTCTCCCCGGACATAATGGAGGGACTCTTTGGCAAAAGGATCAAAAGGTCCCATACATAATATGGTCTTATTAGCCTTTACTGGCTGTTTTGGATCCCATTCTTCCTGTAAGTAAGATCCTTGTTGTTGTAAATAGTTCTTCATTATTCTGATATAGGAATGGGGATCTATAACATAGGTTTGGAGTATATCAATAGCTCCTAAGGGCATGATGATATTTTTCTCTTTCGTATTGTGCCATACACGCACAAAGCTTTGTTTATCTTGGTTATTCAGTAGCTTTCGTTTCTGTCTGTCATTGGCCAATACTCGCAGGTGCTTGTGAGGAGTTAGTAATTGTTTTGATAGTTTCTGTTCCCAGCTGTGGTAGTCTTCGATAATTCTGGAATACTCTGGTCCCCCTTGGGTTGGTAAGGCCAGGTGCGGGCCTGATAGGGGATTTAAGAGGGCTCCTGAAGCAATGGTCCCACTTCCTGAATGGAAATGGTCTTGCAAGAGAACATGAGCCCCTTTTTGAATAAGCTTATAAGCTAAGGTGAGTCCAGCGAAACCACCGCCTACTATATGAAAGTCATACATAATAAAAAAAAGGGGGATAATCCCCCTTTTATTAAAACTCCGCGTTTCCTGGGTAACGGGGGAAGGGAATGACGTCACGAATGTTCTGCATCCCTGTTACGTACTGTACTAATCGCTCAAACCCAAGACCAAATCCTGAGTGAGGAACGGAACCGTATTTACGTAAATCTAAGTACCACCAGTAATCTTCTTCATTAAGACCGGCTGCTTTGATACGTGAGAGAAGCTTGTCATAATCCCATTCCCGTTCACTTCCACCAATGATTTCTCCCAAGCGAGGAACAAGGACATCCATAGCTCTGACGGTTTTATTGTCATCATTAAGCTTCATATAGAACGCTTTGATTTCTTTAGGATAATCAGTGACGATTACAGGACCCTTATATAGCTCTTCTGTGAGATACTTTTCGTGTTCAGATTGGAGATCTTCCCCCCATTTGATGGGGAATTCAAATTTCTTCCCACTAGCTAAAAGCTGATCTATTGCTTCTGTATAGCTAATGCGGTGGAATTCAGAATTGATAACAGATTTAAGATTATCAATAATGCCTTTTTCAATCCATTGGTTGAAGAAGGCCATATCTTCTTGGCAATTCTCCAGGACATAAGATAAGACAAACTTAAGGAAGTCTTCTGCTCTATCCATATTGCCTTCAATGTCACAGAAAGACATTTCTGGCTCAATCATCCAGAACTCTGCTAAGTGACGGCTTGTATTGGAGTTTTCTGCTCTAAAGGTTGGTCCGAAGGTATAGACATCACCTAAGGCCATGGCATAGGTTTCCACATTAAGCTGACCACTTACGGTCAGATGGGCTTCTTTACCAAAAAAGTCGTGACTGTAGTCGATTTGCTTATCCTCTGTAAGGGGAAGTTTGTTTAAGTCCATTGTGGTAACTTGAAACATTTCTCCCGCTCCTTCACAGTCACTTGCTGTAATGATGGGGGTATGAACATACTGAAAGCTATTATTCTGGAAATACTGGTGAACGGCATAACTTAAGGCATTTCTGACGCGCATAACCGCACCAAAAGTATTGGTTCTGGTTCGTAAGTGAGCGATATCTCTTAAGAATTCGAAAGAGTGTCTCTTCTTTTGAAGAGGATAATCAGCAGCTGGCGCTTCTCCAATGATAGCTAATTCATCTGCATGTAATTCGACGGCCTGGTTTTGACCGGGACTTTCTACAAGAAGGCCCTTTGTCCACACACTGGCTCCTGTTGATATTTTGGACAGGTCTTCAAAGTCATGTTTGCTTTTATCAATAAATATCTGAATATTTTTTAGTGAGCTACCATCATTGAGTTCCAGGAAAGCATGGTTTTTGCTGTCCCTCTTGGTTCGGCACCATCCTTGAACAATAACTGCTTGATCTGATGGAGTGGTAACTAAGATTTCTTTAATCTTCTTTGTACTCATTAATCCTTCCTTTCCTCCCCAATATACCAGAATATGAATGAGACCGCCACCGGTGAATATACGGTTTTGACTTGTCTATACATGTTCTGTTTGATATTCTTATAAGGCAATGCAAACTTACTTAAGGAGACTTTAATGTCAATTCAGATAATGGGAACCAAGAAGTGCAAGGATACTCAGAAGGCCCTTCGGTATTTTAAAGAAAGGGGTGTCCAAGTCCATTTTAGAGATCTGAATGACAAAGCTTTAAGTAAAGGGGAACTTGATAAGATCTGTCAAAAGATCAAAGCTCAGGACTTAATTGATGAATCCTCTTCTTTCTATAAGAAGAAAGGTTTAGCTTACATGGAATATGATCCCAGGGAAGAGCTTTTGGAACATCCTGATCTCGTTAAGACCCCTATTGTCCGTTCTGGATCTGAGTCAATCTTAGGAGTACAGGAAGCTTTGTGGAAGACTCTCATTTAAGCTTCCACATTTTGGGATCCGGATCCTCAGGTAATTCTTATTTATTTGATGTAGGGAAGTGGTCTTTCCTTGTGGATAATGGTTTTGGATTAAAAGACTGGGAAAGTAGGGTAGATAGTATTAACTATGATCCTCGAAGGATCAAAATGTGTTTTCTAACCCATACCCATGGAGATCATTACAAAGGTATTGGGCCTTTGATACGAAAATACAATATACCTCTCTTGGTTCATGAAGACATTGCAGTAAAAGTATCCCAAGATCTTCCTGAAGGTCGGGTATTTTCCCTTAGTCATGATCGATCCTATAAAAAGGATGGACTTCAATTTTCAGCTATCAAGCTCAACCATGACTCCCCTGGTACAATAGGATTTATGTTTCAGTATGGATCCTCCGCTTTGGCTCTCGTCTCTGATACTGGAGAGCTTCCTTTAGAACAAATGTCTTTATTGAATCAAATACAAATATTGTTGATCGAAGCTAATTATTGTCCTGATTTGCTAGAAGTAGGCCCTTATCCTGATTTTCTTAAAAGACGAATCGCAGGAACGAGAGGACACTTATCCAATCAGCAGGCTATTGATATTGTGAATCAGATTGGCTCTGCAAATACTAAGCTAGAATATGTGTATTTTTGCCATCTATCAGATAGTAATAATACTTTTGAAGCCCTGCAAAAAGCTATAGACAATGATATGGCCTGGAATGGGGATTATACTATATGCAGGAAGGGTGTAACCTATAAAGGAAATACAATAGGGGAGGTTTGTCTTGGGGGATAAGATATTCCAAAATGCTACTATTTTATTAGTTGATGATCAGCCGGCTAACCTGGGTATTCTTTATCACCTTCTATCGGATTTAGGAGCTTCTGTTCTTATTGGTCAAAGTGGAATGGCTGCCTTGGAGATTGCGAAGAAAAGAAGACCGGATATTATTCTTTTAGATGTTATTATGCCAGATTTGAATGGGTATGAGACTTGTAAAAGACTAAAGGCCAGTGACACAACCAAGGATATTCCTATTCTCTTTATCTCTGCTTTGGCCGATAAGAATGATAAACTTCAGGCTTTCCGTTCCGGAGGAGTAGATTATATCACCAAACCTTTTAATCAAGATGAGGTATTGGCTAGGATTACCGCTCATTTGACCATTGTTAAACAACGGCGTCAGATTAACTTTTTTATTAAAAGTTCCCCTTTAGCCATCATCTTTGTTGGTCTCGAAGGGGATTTTCATTTTCATAATACTGCTTTTCTTAAGCTGTTAAATACGACAAAAGAATGGATAAGCATAAGAACATTCTTTGATGTTCTGGATCCTGGTGATGTGCTTCTTTTTAAGAGATTTCTGGACGCTGTTGAACAGGGAGACGAATCCTCGGAAGTTCCTCATGAACTAAAGCTTATTAATGAACAGGGACATATTATCCATACTATGATCAGTTTGTCCTATATGGAAGGGGATCAGGAAGTGATGATCAGTCTTCAGGATGTTACTGAGAAGCGTAAATTAGAAGAGCAGAAGACAGGTATCATTAATCAATTTAAGCAGATGTTTTATCAATTAGAAAGCTTAGGCGATATGATTCCTGAAGGGCGGCATAAGTCTATTAATTTAGACGCCTATGGCATTACAGAGAAGGAAAAGGAAGTTATCCAGGAGCTTCAATTAGGTAAGAATAACCAGGAGATCTCTGACAGTCTGTATGTCTCCGTATCAACAGTAAAGAAACATCTCTATTCCATTTATAAGAAGCTGGATGTGAAAAGCCGGATGGAATTGGTTCAATTCTTATCAAAATAAATTTGACAATCCCCAGTTGGTAATTTAGAATTCCAATTGCTCTAAAGAGTGGTATGTAAAAATGTTAGGAAAAATCTATACGGTTGATGACTCAGAAAGAGTGCGATTCAGCTGAAGAAGGGGGGAGCGGACCTTATCGGGCCCGCTCTTTTTTGTTTTCATCGAAATATCTGGCCAATACAAAGAAATAATCAGATAACCTATTAAGGTAGCGACAGGATTCATGGAGATGCACCAGATGTCTTTGGTTTATCACACGAACCAGATGTCTTTCGGACCGACGGCAGATGGTTCGGCATACATCTGTATAAGAGGATAAAATGGTTCCTCCGGGCAGTATGAACTCTGATTTGAGATGAGCGGCCTTAAAAATGATCTTTTCCCACTTTTCCAGTTTTTCTGTGTCCTTCTGATTTAATGTCTTTAAATCATCAAATAATTCAGAATGAGGAGGGGTGGCAATCAACGATCCTATGACCAGCAGGTCTCTTTGTATGAGGCTCAGTTTTTTTAGGAAGTGCTTACGCACCAGATGGGCTTTAAGCACTCCTATATAAGAAGTTAATTCATCAATGTCACCTAAGGTCTCAAAAAGGAGATCATCTTTGGGCAGTCTATCTCCATTGTACAGACTGGACTGGCCCTTATCTCCTCCTTTGGTTGTGACTAAATCAAATTCTAACATGTTGTAAAATTATCAATGTAAGGAAGCCGGGTTGATACTTTTTGTATCTTATCCTTATTGGCCAAGAGAACAGCCGTTGTGTCCCAGGCCCCTTCTTTGAGTGCGTTTCGATAACTTTCAGGAAGATCCAAATCGTATTCTTTTGAATCTGTAATAACTTTCCTGGTATCAAGATCAATAGTAAGGGAAGTCTGGGGATTGTTGCGAACTTCATCCATTAAGATTTCTATATCTGATTTGGATAATTTTACAGCGGGTATTCCCATGGCTGTACAGTTGCCATTAAAGATCTCAGCAAAGGACTCTCCTATAACACCAGTAATGCCATATTTCTGTAAGGCCTGGGGGGCGTGCTCACGGCTAGAGCCGCATCCAAAGTTCTTATTTACAATAAGTATACTTCCTTCCTTAAAAGCGGGATCATTGAAGGGATGATCTTTTTCTGATCCGTCTTCTTCAAATCTTGCGTCGTAAAAGGCAAATTCTCCTAGGCCGTCAAAGGTGACACATTTCATAAAACGTGCAGGAATCACTCTGTCCGTATCTATATCATTGCCCGGTAAAGGGATTCCTTTTCCTGTAACTTTATTTCTTTTACTATCATCCATGGTCAGGCTCCTAATTCTCTTACATCAGATACTTCCCCAGCCAAGGCGGCAGCGGCTACCATAGCCGGACTCATAAGCAAGGTCCTACCAATGGGGGACCCCTGTCGTCCTATAAAGTTCCTATTAGAGGAACTAGCGCTTATTTCACGTCCTTGTAGTTTGTCAGGGTTCATGGCTAAGCACATGGAGCAACCTGCCTGTCGCCATTCAAATCCAGCTTCCTCAAATATTTGAGGTAATCCAAGGGCTTCCGCTTGTCGGGCTACATTCATTGATCCGGGAACAACAAAGGCACGGACGTTATTAGATACATGTCTTCCTTTTACTACTTTAGCGGCTTCCTGAAGATCGCTAAGCCGTCCGTTCGTACAGGATCCTATAAAGGCTACGTCGATCTTTTGTCCTTTAATGTTTGAACCTTCCTGGAAGGCCATATGGGCATAAGCTTTTTCTGCTACTTCTCTATCATCTGGATCTAATTCGTCTAAGAGAGGCATCTTTTGACTGATACCCAGGGCTTGTCCGGGATTGATTCCCCAAGTAACCATAGGCTCAATACTTGTTCCATCAATAGTGTAGACATCATCATACTTAGCGTCTTCGTCAGAAGCTATGGATTTCCAATAATCAAGAGCTTTGTCCCATTCGCTTCCTTTTGGAGCGTATCGTTTTCCTTTTAAATACTCATAAGTAGTCTCATCGGGAGATACATAACCTACTCTGGCACCACCTTCGATACTCATATTACAGATGGTCATCCTTTCTTCCATGGATAATGCTCTGATCGTAGAACCTGCGTATTCATAGGCATATCCAATTCCCCCTTTAACGCCTAGATCCTGCATGATTCGAAGTATGATGTCTTTTGCCGTAACACCGGGTTTGAGTTCGCCGTTGATCTCTATTTTTCTAACCTTTGGTCTATTGAGCGTTAAGGTTTGAGTGGCCAGAACGTCACGAATTTGACTGGTTCCAATCCCAAAGCCGATAGAACCAAAGGCTCCGTGTGTCGACGTATGAGAGTCTCCACAGGCTATGGTCATTCCTGGTTGTGTTAGTCCAAGTTCTGGACCAATGATATGAACGATACCCTGATCCCCTGATTCCAGATTAAAAAATTTAATATCACTATCAGCTGTATTCTTTTCTATGGCCTTCATCATGTCTTCAGCCAGATTGTCCTGTAGAGGACGACTTTGACTGGCTGTAGGTATGATGTGGTCAACTGTTGCAAAGGTTCTATTGGGATAGAGAACTTTCAGATTCCGTTCTTTGAGCATCTGAAAAGCTTGAGGACTTGTGACTTCGTGAATCAAGTGAAGTCCTATGAATAACTGATCCTGTCCTGATGGCAGGGTGTCTACTTTATGTAGATCCCATACCTTGTCAAATAAGTTTTTTCCCATATTAATTCCTTAAGTGTTGATTAAGTAGATTCAACATATTAAAATTTATTAAATTGGTCAACAATTAGTAATGCTTCTTGGGGGTAGCTGTCAAACGGTTCCCACGTGCCATGATAACTTGTCCGGTTCGCATGATTTCAAGTATTCCAAAATTCTCGAAAATATTCTCAGCAGAGTCAAGTTTAATTGTTTCACCAGTAATAAGAAATGATATTGTCGTATCGGTAAAATCAACTGTTTCGCATTCAAAAGCTTGAGCGACTTGAAGGATTTCCATTCTTGTTTCTGTGTCTATGGATACTTTTATGATAGCCATTTCCTTTGATATAATAGTATCTCCTGAGTAGTCATCCGCATGAACAACATCAACTAACTTATTAAGTTGTTTCAGTATTTGATCCAAAGTTCTCTCATCTCCAGAAGCGACGATATTCATTTGACTGAAATTGTCATTCTTAGAAGGGGATACAACCAGGGAGTCTATGTTATAACCTCTTCGGCTAAAGACCAGGGCTATTCGATTTAGTACGCCCGGTTTATTGGCTACAAAAAGGCTTATAGTGTGTTTAGGTGTATTGTTCATCCTTAGGTTCCTCCTACTGGTTTGTCTAATTTGAATTTAGGTGGTTCGATTAGCATATCCCGCAACGGTGCCCCAGCAGGTATCATAGGGAATACATTATCTTCTTTGGATACTTCGGCATCAATGATACAAGGACCTTCATTATAAGCCAGGGCTTGCTTAAGAACCTTTCTGACATCAGCCGAACGTTTAATTCTAAAACCTCGACATCCATAAGCTGAAGCAAGCTTAACAAAATCAGGATTTCCTTCCAAATCTACTCCACTTAATCGGTTATCGTAGAACATGTTCTGCCATTGTCGAACCATGCCCAGATAAGCATTGTTTATGATGAGAATCTTGATTGGTAGCTTGTTTACTGCTGCTGTGGCTAGTTCTGGGAGTGTCATTTGGAATCCCCCATCTCCTACGACGGCAATAACCACCTTGTCAGGTCTGGCCAGTTGGGCTCCTACGGCAGCTGGGAATCCATATCCCATTGTCCCCGCTCCTCCGGAACTCATCCATTGACGATGTTCTGTAATAGGATAGAATTGAGCCGTCCACATTTGATGTTGCCCCACATCGGTAGTCACGATAGCCTCACCATTGGTTAATTTATAGAACTCGTCTATGACATGTTGTGCTCTTAATCGTCCTTCCTTCTTGTAAGTTAAAGGGAACTGCTTTTTCCATGCTTTGATCTGCCTTACCCATTGGCCTGTATCTCCTTTTTGCAGATGGGGGACCATTTTTTCTAAAACTGTTTTTGCATCTCCAATAATGGCGCAGTCCATTTCTAGTATTTTATCTATTTCTGAAGGATCAATATCAATGTGAATCTTAACAGCGTCTTTACAAAATTCGTCTACCTTGCCTAGAATCCTATCATCCCATCGAGAACCAATGGACATGATTAGATCACAATCATCAACCGCTTTATTTGCATAGGCTGTCCCGTGCATTCCTAACATACCCAAGCTCAGTTCATGTGTCTCAGGAAAGCATCCTTTGCCTAGTAATGTATTCGTAATGGGTATCTGCATTTGTTCTGCAAGAAAGGCTACTTGTTTAGCTGCCCCTGATATAACGGCTCCTTGTCCTACTAATAGAACCGGTTTGCGAGCCTTACTCAAAAGATTTGCTGCTTTGATGATATCTTCCTGATTGCCTTCTTTCGGTATGATGTACCCGGGCAAATGAAAATCTTCCTCATAGTCAGGTTCTATCTCTGCACTGGACACATCTTTGGGAAGATCTATTAATACAGGACCAGGACGCCCTGTTTGGGCTATGTGGAAAGCTTCCTGAAAAATACGGGGAATGTCATTCGCATCTTTTATAAGATAGGAATGTTTGACAACAGGATAGCTGATTCCGCTTACATCTGCTTCTTGAAAAGCATCTAAACCAAGATTGGGTGTGATTGATTGTCCACAGATCACAACCAAAGGAACAGAGTCCATCATAGCTGTGAGTATGCCCGTAATGGTATTTGTTGCACCTGGACCACTAGTTACTAGAGCCACTCCCGCCTTACCAGTGGCTCTGGCATATCCATCTGCCATATGAACAGCACCCTGTTCATGCCTGGTTAAGATAAGTTTTATGTTGGAATCGACTAAAGCATCGAATATTGGTATGGCATTTCCTCCAGGAAGGCCAAATATGTACTCAACACCTTGTTGTTGTATAACATCTACGACTGCTTCCGCACCGGATATTGTTTTTTTCACCTAAAAACCTCCAAGTGTTGTTAGTATGTTGTTTTGATATGATATATTAACCAATAAAATAACAAAGTCAATATTTTAAGTTCGTATATGTATAAAAATAAGCAAAAAAATATACAAATATGAATAAATAGCTGTAATTATTAACAAAATGAAACGTTTTAAAATCAAATTATCAGTATTGTTCCTGATGCCGACACTATAAATATGGAAGTGGAATACCTGAAGAAACTCAAGCATAGTTTAAATTTGTCTGTCTCTGATTCTTTTTGGTCCCTATGGGTTATTAAAGAGTGTGAAGAAGCAAGTCCTTTTTTATATCCAGGAGAGCGACTGGATGGGGTCTATTTTGTTCTCAAGGGACAATTACATATCAGTAGCTCTTCTCTTGATATACTTATTGAAGAAGGGGGTTGGTTACTAGATTCACAAGATGAGGACGTTTCCATTGAATCCAAAGGGGCTTGTACTTTGGCGTATTTATCCTTTAAAAATCTTCATAGTTTTGTTGCTCAACATAAATACCAGAGGGCAAAGCTCTTAAGGGTTTTCCATCAAAAACAAGATGATGCCCAGATTTCTTTGCGGGTGCAACGGTCATGGATACTCTGGTTTAAGGGTTTGGGTCTCGCTATTCTTCCTATTGTGATAGGTTCTTTACTTCCTCTTTTCTTTGATCAGCCGGTATTTTATAGTTCAGCTTATCAATGGTCCTGTTTGGCTGCTAGTGTATTCATAGGTTTAGTAAGCTGGATTCTTATGGGCTTGGAATATATATCTTTAGACGAAAAAGTCCTTTATTATAGTAAATTATCACTTTTCCCCCTGACCAAAAGAGGTAGTAAAATACTCTATTCAGATATTCAATCCTTAAAGCTTGGGTATCCTAACTTTTTGTGTAAGTTGTTTAAGCTCAATCGACTTGAAATTATAACAAGTAACACCCACGACAATATAAGCATGTTTCCTGTTGCTTCCGGAGATAAAATCCAACAGCATATTAAGAGGAAGCAGGAAGATGAGGAACAGTATTCTGAAGGTCGTAAACGATTATTGATTAGAGTATTGATGGAGGAGCATTTTAACTTAAACCATTGGAAGCTGCGTCCCTTACGTTCAATAAAAGAAAAAAAGAGATTGTTTCGGAGGAAGTCCCATCGTCTTCATTCTTATTTCTTTTTATTCATACCATGGAAGCAGGTGATAGATGGTAATACGTTTCGTTTCCGGAAACATTTTCTCAACCTTTTTATCAAGGTTCTCCCTTTTCTTATCATTACAGCTTTATATGGAGGGATCGCCTTTTCCTTTCCCTATTTGCGTCCCTATGGCTATGTATTACTCCTGATGTTTGTTCCTTTAGGGTATATCTGGGAAGATTGGCGTAATGATGTATACGAACTTGGTCCCCAAAGACTATTGGATATTGAAAAGAAGCCTCTGTGGATAAAGGAAGAAATCCAGGAGCTTGACCTGAATAAGATAGTCAGTGTGGAGATACAGAAGAAAGGATTTAGTTCTTTATTATTCGATTATGGAGACCTTATTGTAAGGACTGTTGGGCAACAGGGGACCCCCCTGACTTTTAAATCCATTCCTCATCCTTTGTGGGTACAGGAGAGAATTCTTGATTGCAAAGAAGAAATTATCAAGAAACAGGAGATGAACCAGAGAATGGAGCGATTTAAAGAATATCCACTTTTACTTGATGTCTATCATCAGTTGATGCCTAAGCTCGTGACAAAGTCCTGATGGTCTTGGCTGTTAAGGATTGAAAAGTCTGGTTTTGATTGTGTATTAAATAATTTCCATTTTTCCTTTATTCTCAAAATCTTCAATACCTTTTTATTTAGGTCATCCTCGGAAAGAAGTTTGTCTTTGAACTTCTTTAGGAGAAAGAGATAAGACTCTAAAGGTTTAGAGGGCATTAAAAACTGATCTATTCCTGCTAGGTAAGCATAATAAGCTACTTCTTCTGGATTGTAATTATTCACAATGGCTCCCATATTGAGAGCGTCTGACACAATAAGTCCATCAAAATTAAGATCGTGATGTATCATATCCACCATGGGACGAGATAGAGTACCAGGAAGTCCTCTGGAATCAAGATGGAAGTTTGTTAGATGTCCCATCATTATCCAATCAGCTCCGCTTTCTACTCCTGACTTAAAGGGAAGCCACTCCCTTCCTTTTAACGTCTTGTAGGATACGGGAGATATGGCTTGAGTGCTGTGACTATCGGTTTGGGTTGCCCCGTGTCCCGGAAAGTGTTTCAACACCGCCATTACTCCTTGACTCTGTAGACCCTCAACATAAGCTCCTACAAGAGGGGCCGCTTTTTCCGCTGTCCAGTGGAAAGCCCTTAAGCCAATAGGATTGCCTTTGTAATTGTTGATATCCGCAATAGGCGCCATATTCAGATTAATACCGAGAACATGTAGTTCACTACCTTGTATGGACCCCACCTTGTACATGAGATCAGGTCTTTCCTTAATCCCAATTTTAGCCATATCAGGGAAGATCGTTACCTTTAGTTTGGGGTGGTGATAGAGTCTACTGACTTTTCCTCCCTCTTCATCTATGCCTATAAACAGAGGATAGGCTGAGGTCTTCTGTAAGTCTTGTGTTAATTGCCATGTTTGTTCTGGAGTATCAATATTATTATTAAATAAAATGATTCCCCCAGGGTGCATTGATGTAAGTATATTCAAAACGAAATCATTAAGGCTGAGGATATTGCGGCCCTTATCATCTATCGGAATAGACAAAAAGAAGAGCTGACCTACTTTTTCTTCCAGACTCATAGTTGCCAATGCCTGTTCTGCTTTGGATAAAGGTTCTGGTATCGGTTGTAGTATTTCTTTTTGATCATTTTCAGAGGCAGTTGATCGACAAGAAGACAAGAGGCTAGTAACAACAAATATAATTAAGTATAAATTAAGGGGCTTAGGACTAAGAAGCATATAAATGTAGGTTTAACTCATTTAGGT
This sequence comes from Spirochaeta cellobiosiphila DSM 17781, assembly GCF_000426705.1. Lineage (NCBI taxonomy): Bacteria > Pseudomonadati > Spirochaetota > Spirochaetia > Spirochaetales > Spirochaetaceae > Spirochaeta > Spirochaeta cellobiosiphila. The sequence goes on along the minus strand of NZ_AUFW01000020.1, from coordinate 30,198 downwards.
TCAAAAATCAATAAATTATAGAGGAGATTCATATGTCCCAGACAGAAGATTTGAATATAGAAAGTATTGAGGAGCTAGTATCACCTCTAGAACTCAAAAAACAGATGCCAATATCGGACAAAGCTAAATCTTCGGTTATACAAGGGCGTAAAGAGATTATTGATATACTGGAAGGTCGTGATAATCGTATGTTGGCTATTGTCGGCCCCTGTTCCATTCATGATCCAAAGGCTGCTTTGGAATATGCTCATAAATTGGCTGACTTAAAAGAGAAGTTGTCTGATAAGTTCCTTTTTGTCATGCGCGTCTATTTTGAAAAACCAAGAACCACAGTAGGGTGGCGTGGGCTGATAGTCGATCCGGATATTGACGAAAGTTATAAGATGGAAAAAGGTTTGCGTATTGCAAGATCCTTATTGGAAGACATTAACTTATTAGGTTTAGCTGTGGCTACAGAAGTACTGGATCATGTTGTTCCTCAATATATATCAGAATACATTAGTTGGGCTGCCATTGGTGCCAGAACCACTGAGAGTCAAACCCACCGTTCTTTGACCAGTGGACTGTCGATGCCAATTGGTTTTAAAAATGGGACAGATGGGAGCCTGGAAGCGGCTGTTAATGCTCTCCAATCCTCTGCACATTCCCATTCTTTTTTAGGTGTTAATCCAGAAGGTCGTATCAGTGTCTATAAAACAAAAGGGAATCCGTATGGGCACATTATATTACGTGGTGGTAAACGGGGCCCTAATTATTATGAAGAATGGGTGGAACAGGCTGAGCAGCTCATGAATGGGATTGGCCGTGAAGCAGGAATTGTTATCGATTGTAGTCATGCCAATTCGGGCAAGAAATATGTTCGGCAAGAGAGGGTACTAGAGTCTCTTATCACGCAAAGGAATCATGGTCACAAATCTGTTATAGGATTTATGCTGGAATCGAACCTCTTTGAGGGAAATCAAAAGATTGTTAATGGTTTTGAAAATCTTAAATATGGTGTTTCTGTTACCGATGAATGTGTCAGCTGGGATACTACAGAGCGGATATTACAAGAAAGTTATGATGTCCTACACTTGGCATAACAAGGAAAATAATTGGCTCCTGATAGAGCCAATTATTATTTAATTAATTATTGAAGTAGAAGGATATATCCTGCGTTGGCAGCACCATATAAGCTTGTTGAGTATTCTTTTATAACATAAACGGGAACATCTCTTAGAAATTCTCTGATGTGAGGTGCAGAATTCTTTTCAAAACTCTTCATGAACTGATAATTCTCTTTGAAGTATTTCAAGTTCTTGGAGATAATTCCACCTGCTAAATAGAACCCGTCTGAAGGGAGAAGAATCGCATTCAAGCTGGCAGCGGCATGTCCATATATATCAATAAAAAGATTCATGATTTTAAGGCACAGGGCATCTTTTTCGGCATATTGGGCAATAAGTGGCGGCTTATTTCTATCTGGAGTGTTTTTTATCTCCTTCACTTCAGGGCTTAGTTCTCCTTTTTCCTCTTCTTCTACAAAGAATTGAAAGATATTAACCAGTCCTTGACCTGATACAAGAAGTTCGTATGCGGGAGCTTCCTTGTATTTGTTAATCATATAAGTGTGAAGTCTAGTTGTTAATTCATCATAAGGGGCAAAATCTGAATGTCCCCCCTCTGATGGGCAGGCTATGTATTGGTTATTATATTCCATAGAAAAACCTACACCTAATCCTGTTCCGGCTCCCATTACAGCTCTCACATTTCCATGGGCTTCTGGATACGAGCCATCAGGATGAGCAAGTATTTCAATTTGTTTGGGATTATTAATATCTAAAAGGGGAAGACTATAGCTGATAGCCATAAAATCATTAATAAGAACAGTTGGGATAGAGAGCTTGTCTTCGATAGCTTTACCATCAACGGCCCAGTCCTGATTTGTCATTTGACATATATTGTCGACAACAGCTCCTGCTGCACTGATACAACATGCTGATATGGGTAACTCAGGGAATTTAAGTTTGAATTCTTCCAGTGTTTTGGTAATGGTATCTAAAAACACTGTTACATCATCACTAGGGAAAACACACTCCAGGATAATATCAAAAGTAGTTGCCTTTTTACCTACAATTGCTATATTGGTGTTTGTACCACCTGCATCTCCTGAGATGATAAGGTGTTCCCAGTTATGATTCTCATGAATATACCAGTTGGTTTTCATAATTAACGCTCCTATTTATGAGATATTTACGCATAGTTAGGGTAGAAAATCAACAAGCTTTAAAAAACTTTCTTGACATTAATTTGCTGGAATACCATGCTGAAAGTCGTAGGGGGCTGTAAATGATACTCTCTAAGAATACAACATTTGTCGTACTGTTCCTTCTTGTTGCTTTATTATCATGGGGGGGCGGACAAAAAGAAAAAGATCAACTTCAGCCAAAACGATGGGATAAAGAACTTCCCAGTGCTAGTGAAGCTGATATTTTTGAGGATGATTCTGATTATATTATCTATTATGATGTAGAATTCCGAAATTTGTTCTCTGAAGATTTTAAAAGTAGTATAGCCAAGTCCATTAAGAAGGATTTGTATTTCGAAGAATTTCATGGTGTTTTCATAGATGAAAAGGCTATTTATTTTATAACAAAGGAAACGGCCCGTCGTTATTGGGATAAACTTCAAAAAGTGTCTGCTATATCAGAAGATATTGTTTTTGAAGGACCTCACTCCGTTCGATGGGGGAATAAACTCATTCCTCTTGGTTTTTCTCCATACATTATCGCTCTTCAAACTAGCGTTAACTGGCAATTTCCTAGCTCAAGCTCTGAATGGTTAGATGTTGTAGATAAACTGCGTATGCCTCAAGGAAAAGTATTGGTTCCTGATTACGTAGAACTTATTAATCCTATTTCTGAGCAGTTACAGGATGGACCATTAAGGCAATCCTTAATCACTACGCTACAAAAAGTCGGGCCAAAAGATTGGGAATTGGACACACCCTATGGACATAAAAAATATTATGATTCCATTGTAGGGGGAGAATCTGTCGCTATCTGGGAACCTTCCTTTCATTTAGCAGAACTTGCTGAGGGTTTTGATGAAAAGAAATGGTTTTTGTATGTAAATACTAACCTGCCAAATCCTATAGAGGAAGGCCTGTTTATGGGATTTTCCTTGAAGATGGGATCTGGTGATAGAAAGGCTGTCGAAAGAACCCTTGATTACATGAGAGAGTTAAAAACTAGACAACAGTTGATAGATAAGTTATGTGTTAAACCATTAGATGAGGACAGTATTCAGACAGGAGACTCTTACTTAAAACGAAGTATTATGTCTTATAATCTTCAATATGCCGAATGGAATTGGGAGTATGATAAGATTCTTCAAGTTAGGCAGAATCTGGAATTAGTTTCTCGCGGTGTCGTTGTCACTATCCCGTGATGTAGCAAGTAGAAAATCAAGCTCTGCACTGGATATAACGTCTTCTGGAGAGTGCTCCTTGTCCTGTTTAATTGTCTTTTTCAGCAGATCAATGTCCGTTTTATGATTGCGAATAATCGATCTGTAGGTATCCATCTGTACTTCAAAATCAGGACTCATATCAAACTTGTTTGTGATAATGCGATCTAAGAGTTGTATGTAGTTGAGTTTGACATTTATGAGAAGCTTGATATATAGGGCTTTTTGTTTAATATTAGGGGTCTCTTCTAATGATGAGTATATCTTTCCCAGAGCCTGGTCTATGTATTGAAATTGAGCCTTAATATGTTCGTAGGTGATTTCTGTATCGATAGACACAGTTAATCCTTGTTCTATTGTCTTAATGATAGAATCAATATAGAAAAGGTTTTCCTCATAATTAATAGTGGTTTTCATAAGCCTTCCTTCATCTTTATATCGGACAGCCCGTGAGGAATCTTGACATGGAATGTTGCCCTGTGATACTTTACGAGCACCTCTTTATCCGTATCGTTGATATGGATCGAAATTTAGTCCAAAGGGAGGAGAGACATTTTGAGAAAATACGAAACTGTCTACGTCTTCAACGCGAAGGGAGACTCCTACAAGAACGGCTTAGAAGCTGTTAAGAAAATTTACGAAAAGAACAATGCTACTATCAGCAAAGAAGAAGATATGCAAGAACGATCTCTTGCCTATGAAGTTCAAAAGCAGGATAGGGGGCATTACCACCTAATTGAAGCAGATATTGAACCATCTGTTGTCATCGAAATTGAAAAAGACTTAAAGTTGACCAAAGAGCTCCTTAAATACCTTTTTGTTGTAAAAGGTTAATAAGGTAGTTAATAAAAGAGAGGATTGCCATGGCAGATATTAATCAAGTAGTGATAGTTGGACGTCTCACTCGGGATGCCGAGCTTAGATATACAAATACTGGAACTGCAGTCGGCCGAATGTCCATTGCTGTTAATAGACGAAGGCGATCTGATTCAGGTTCAAACGAAGAAACAAGTTTTTTTGATGTCGTATTATGGGGAAAGACTGCAGAATCGCTTAATCAATACCTACAAAAAGGTAAACAGATAGCGATTCAAGGTGAATTAAGACAAAACCGTTGGGAGCAGGATGGTCAATCACGAAGTCGTATTGAGATCCACGCTATGAATGTTCAATTATTGGGAGGCGGAGGAAGAGGAGACGCTACTGGTAACAGTCGTCCCGCTGAAAATAGATCAACATATCAACCCAGCTATCAGAATTCATCAAATAATGGTCCCGAACCTTTTGAAGATGACATCCCATTTTAGTATAGGAGAATACCATGTCCGAAGATGTAAAGGATAAGGAAGACAGAGACAATAAAAAAGACGGATCCGAAAGAGTTCAACAAAGAAGATCCAGACAATTCTTCCGAAAGAAAGTGTGCCGATTTTGTACACAAAATATACCATTAGATTACAAAGAAGTAGATGCTCTTAAAAGATTTGTAACAGAAAGAGGAAAGATACTTCCAAGAAGAATTACTGGTACTTGTGCTAAGCACCAAAGAGCATTAGCTACAGAAATTAAAAAAGCAAGATCTCTTGCTTTACTACCATTTGTGAATAAATAATGAACGTAAGAGAAGGACAGGTAAAACAATTCTTAGGACCTATGGTGCTAAGTATAATCCTCTATCTATCAAACATATTTAGTGTGTTTTGCTTAGTTCCTTTATTGTCTTACTATAAAAAAGGGCGGGAAAAACAGTATGTGCTTGGAAGCACATTACTGATACTCGTCATGATGATAAATCATGGGATACCCATAATACAGGGTAAGATTCAGCTATTGGGTCTTGTAACATTGTTTGATGGTACATTGGTCCTGGCTGTTATCGGAGTGGCTATTGTTAATCTCTGGCCCTTTCATCCCATGCGTAAGTTGTACAGAATCATTATAGTCACTTTGTTTGCTGCATGCTTCATAGTTCCTTTTTTGGAAAATCCAGTTGTGCAATCCTCTTCTTTAGAGGAATTAAACAAAGTTATTAAGGTTCTGAGAGATACTGGCTCAGGAATGGGCTTCGCCGGTTTGTCTAGCGAGTCGTTTTCACAAATACTCTATGATAGTCTTGTAGGCACTATGGTGTCTTTCTACATGGCTCTCGTTGGTGGCTCAATGTGGTTTGCCAAAAACTTTCGTTTGAGATATGAAACACTCGATTCCCAACCGGAAAGTGTTAAAACATTTAAGGTTTCTGATGTTTGGGTATGGTTTTTTATTCTACCCTTATTAGGAATACTGGCAATTATAGCACTTGGAGTCTTATCGGTTCCTGTTCCTGGGTGGTCCTTACATATCATAACTAACTTGTCAATGATGGCAATGTTAGTGTATGGATGGCAGGGGATAGGTATAATTGTGTTTTGGCTGGACAGAGTTCAAGCTGGACCATTATTACGTTTATTCCTAAGGACATTGCTTATTGCTTTGTTCTTTTTGCCTGGCTTAAATTTGTTACTGTTGATATTTCCCTTGCTGGGGGTATCTGAAACATGGATAAACTATAGAGATCCTAAAAGGAGCTGATAACATGAAGGTTATTTTACAGAAAGATGTTGAGAACCTTGGTGAAGAAGGTGATGTATGTGTTGTAAAAGACGGATACGGTAGAAACTACCTTTTACCACAAGGTTTTGCCACCTTATATAGTAAGAATTCTCTTGAAATTCTTAATCAAAAGAAAGGGGCAATTGAAAGAAGAAAAGCGGAAAAGCAAAAAGAAGCTATGAGTCTTAAAGATAAACTTGAGTCTCTTACCCTTCTATTTGAAATGCCTGCAGGTGATAATGGTAAATTATTTGGAGCTGTTAATAACGCTTCTATTGTTGAAGCCTTAGCAAAAGAAAGTATTAACATTCCTCGTAAATCTGTTGAAGTACCTAACCACAGTATTAAATTGGTTGGTGCTTATTCTGTTCGTGTAAAATTATATGGAAAAGAGTCGGCTAAGCTTACTGTTGAAGTAAAGGCCGAAGAGAATGCAGAGTAACGAACTCATAGGTAAAGTGCCCCCTTATAATGAAGAAGCGGAAAGTGCAACTCTGGGGGCGCTTCTTTTAGATTCTGAAAGTATAGATGTCGTCTTAAATCACCTTCGTTCTGGTGATTTTTATAAAAAAGCAAATCAAATTATATTCCAAACTATTATAGATCTCTATAACACAGGTGGTGCTGTTGATATTCTGACTGTGTCAGAAAGTCTACGGAAAGCAGATCAATTATCTGTAGCTGGCGGACCTGGTTATGTATCTAGTTTAACTAGTGAAGTTCCTTCCAGTGCCAATGTTGAATATTACGCTAAGATCGTTAGTAATATGTCTATTAGGCGTAAGATGTTGAAGATAGCAGGGGAAATCCAAAAAGATGCCTTTGATATGACTTCAGAAAGCCGGATGATTATTGAAGATGCAGAACGCAAGATATTTGAGATTACCGATGATCAGCATTCCGGTGCTTTTTCCAGTGCAAAAGAGATCATAACTGAGACCATCGATGGTATAGAAAAACTTTATCATACTAAAGAAAGTTTTACTGGTATTCCTTCTGGTTTACCTGACTTGGATCAAATGACCTCTGGATTTCAAAAATCGGAATTAGTCATAATTGGTGCCCGTCCCAGTGTTGGTAAGACGGCTTTCGCCCTTACTCTTGCTGGTAATATTGCTATTCATCACAAGATTCCTGTAGGCTTCTTTACATTGGAAATGTCCAATAAGGCCATGATGCAACGTATTCTTAGTTCTGAGGCTCGGCTGGATTCTAATAAGCTAAGAACGGGAATGTTAAAACCAGCAGACTTTCATAATATAACAGAAGCAGCTAGTCGTATCTATGAAGCCCCTCTTTATCTGGATGATACTCCTAATATAAAGCTTCTGGATTTACGTGCTCAAGCAAGACGTATGAAGGCTAAAGCTGATATTCAAATATTATTTATTGACTATTTAACACTTATATCCAGTGAGAATCCTGCCTTACCAAGACATGAACAGGTTGCTGAAATAAGCCGTTCCCTTAAGTCTCTAGCCCGTGAACTGGATATTCCTGTGGTTACACTAAGTCAGGTGAGTAGGGATTCAGAAGGGAAAAAACCTAATCTGGCTAACTTGCGTGAATCAGGAAGTATTGAGCAGGATGCGGATGTCGTCCTATTCCTTCACCGTGATCGTGGTATCGAACGGGGAAGAGATGATGGAGCTCCCAATCTTATAGAAACAGAACTGATTATTGCTAAACAGCGTAATGGTCCTGTAGGTACTGTTGAGATAGCTTTCCTACCTCATTACACTAAGTTTGAATCTATGTCTAGAATGAATTAGATATAAAAAACTCAGGATTAACCCTGAGTTTTTTATTGTTGAAATCACTGAAAATTAATTATAAATGAAACTTAGATGGTCTTCAATATCTTCAGAACCATAATATTTATCATGATTGATAAATACCCATTCATCATTAAAAAGCAAAGAAAAGGCCCCCAGGTAAGATCCTGTTTTACGGTTCCAGAAACTAATACTCTGATCCTTATTAACAGCTATTACCAGCTCTTTTGAACTTTTGATACGTAGAGGGAAGGTTTCAGTTGGTTCAAGATCTACCCATTTGTCTTTGACATATTGATGCACCTGATGATCGGGGAAGGTTGTAAATAAATCTTGATCAAAATGAAGATTATAGTTTAATTCTTCACCCTCTATAGATAATAAAGTCTTTTTATTCATTAATAGATCACCAGAGTATTGATTTAATTCTGTTATCTTCTGTCCACTGGATTTATCAACACCCAGAGTAAAGAGTTTGTCATCAGAGCCAACAAGGGAATAGATTATAGAAGCACTATCGTCAATAGGTAGCGTTTCCCCTGTTGTATAATCTAATAGTAATAAAGGACTCCCTCTTCTTGCCACATGACTACCGACAATTTTATTGTCCTTGTAGAACGAGGCATCAAGGAGACCCAAGAAGGAATATTGAAAACTAACGTCTGTGAAGTCTGTGTTAAAAACCTTAATTTCCCCATTATCTGTGAGTATTAAGTTCTGCCCCTCTTTGTAATCGATTTTCTTAATAGCTCCCGTACTGTAAGGGGAGTTTTTAATCTGATTGTCATTAGTGAACTCAACAATTGCCGAATTACCTGAAGTAGGGAATAAGAAGTAATTAGCTCCTGCAGTGGATATAATATGGCTGTTTAAATCTTTATGACTTTTTAAAGTATATTGTGATAAATCCTCTATATTGGAACTTGTGAAAAAGGGGCTCTTTATTTGATATAAAGCTTCATCTGTGCTTATCCAAAGCTCATCTCCCCGGATACTGACATCATCTACGTTTTGCATGACATTAGTTGCCAGAGAATATTGTTTATCACTTCTGATGTAGAAGTAGTTTAAATCCCCCCTATAGTCACCAGTGATAATCATTCCTTGAGCATAGGTTAAAGTTGATATTTGCGATTCCGAAGCATCTGAATGAAAAGCTGCTTCTTCATAGTGATCATTTTTAAAAGTATAATGTTGAATGAGGTTTGAACCGTTATTGTCTTTAATGACAGCAATATGATCTTCATTGTAATTAATATCATCACTTTCTAAACCGGGAATTTCTTTTTGGCTAACCACTTTCCCTGTCAAACGGTCGATAACATATAGAACATTACCTTTTGCTGCCGTCATATATAGTTTGTTATTGGTGATTCTCCAATTCTTTAAGTCATTAATCGTATCTGCTTTTGCTTTTAGTAAGCCTGTTTTAAGATCCCAAAAGCTTAAAGAACCATTTGAAGAATAGGTCATCACCGTTTTATCACTGGATCCTAAATAGGCAAAGGAGATAACAGAATTAATGTCCTGAAGGTATTTTGTTTCTTTGAACTTTTCTGTATCGAGTATTGTCATACTGGGAATATCCACTTTATTAATAAGCAGATAAGTTCCTTGAGTTGAGTAACTAAAGGATATTGGCTCAGTCTCAAAAGACTGGGAATAAAGCACTTTGCCTGTTTTCCAGTTAATTACCTTAATACGGAAGTAATCGAGATTATTGGACTCAAGAATCGTTAGCTGAGGCTTCTCAGGATTTAAGTCCATAGTTTTAATAGGATGGGAAGACTGGTACACAACCCGAGCTAGATCCTTTGTACGAATGTCCCAGGCTTTAATAGAGCCATCAGTACTAGAGGTGAATATGAGATTTGATGAATTGTCATACACAATCTGTGAGACTTCCCCCTTGTGGCCGCTATTAAGAAGAACTGTTGTTTCCCCAAAGACCGCCAAGGGTAACAGAAAGAGTAAAATAGTAGTAAGATGTTTCATTTATTCACTGTCTCCCATTATTAAATTGTTAACTGATATATAGGGCTTTTTTAAAATAACCGAATAGGGATATTTCTCCACCAAATCAGGTAGATCCTTTCCTATTTTATCATACATAGTCTGGGGTACTTTCAGGACTCCAATCTCATCAGCCTTCACACCTTCAATGTGAAATATATACTGATCATCCATAAGATCATGAAAATAAACTGTTACATCTTTGTCATCTTCCACTTTTTTATAAATCTGATATTTTATGACCTCTATCACACTTTTGTTTAAGTTGCTCTGATAGAGTTTGATAGCCTCTTGTAATTCCTTAAATCCGATGGCCACATCCGTAACTGAAGGATCTACTTTAACTTGATCCGTCATAAAGGATAGGCGAGAGATATCAGGAAGCCATAATAGTGCTGTCTTATCATTTTTGAGTATTATCTTTATCTCTGGCTTCAATTTTTCATTGCAGTCAGGACAGTCAATAGTCAGGAAAGTACCTTCCAGTATTTCCTGTTCTACTGAGGAATCCAGGTCAATCACCTCTTTCCAGTCTGTCTCAATTATCTTACCACAATGGCACTGTATCTCCATTCATTGCTCTCCTAGTAAAAAAAGTTAATATCATTGATAGTGGATAGGATTAATAAACCAAAAACAAATATAGCACCTATGAACTGATATCTAAAGACTGTTCTTGCTTTTAGTGGTTTTCCTTTAATAGCTTCCACTATAAACAAGAGGATTTGTCCTCCATCAAGAGCAGGGATAGGTAACAGATTCATAACAAACAGAGCTACACTAAGCATAGCCAGCATATTGAAGAATTGATAGAAACCTAAGGCTGCTGCCTGGCCTATAAAATAGGTAATCATAATAGGACCAGATATTGATTCAGTGATATTGTTTCCCTTAAAAAGAGAAAGTATACCAGAAAAAATAGAAACAATCAGTTTCTTTGTATCGTGAAAGGATTGAACAATAGATTGACTGAAGCTCTTACCTTCTGTTCTAAAGTTCTCAAGAGCAAAAGAGAAACCTACTGAAGGATTACCAGAAGTGTAATCAACGATTAAGGTTGTTTTCTTTTTTACTCCCTGTCTCAAATACTCGATATCTAATTTTGTAGGTTCACTCTTAAGGATTTTGTTTACATCCGCCTCTTTAGTAAAAGGAACGCCATTAATGGATGTTACAACATCTCCTGATTTTAAATCGGCTAATGCAGCAGGACTATCTTCTTTAACAGTATCAATAACAGGATCCACCCATCGGTAGATTCCAATGATAGTGCTACCAGTTTCTTCATTCTTTTTAGGAGTAATGATTAATGACTTTCTTTGATCATCACGTTCTACTAACAAGTTGAGAGACCCTTCTGTGGAATTAATGATATCCCTGATATCTTTAAAAGACTTTGTCTCCTCTCCATTAATCGACAGAATTCTATCTCCTGTCATTAAACCGGCTTCATCAGAAGGAAAAGTTTTATTTTCTACATCACTGGCCAGAACGATTTTATTACCGGAGGATACGTAATTATAACCAATTAAGGAAATGAAAAACATAATCACAAATGTTAATAGGACATTAAAGAAGGGACCTGCTAATGCCACAGTGATACGTTGAAGAGGGTGAGCTCCGAAATAGGTGCCCTTTTTCCTTTCAAACACTTCTTTATCTTCCAGAATGGCTTCTTGAATGATATCTTCACCTGCCATTTTACAGTATCCTCCGATGGGGAGGATACCAATGCGGTATTCCACTTCTTTTGACTTCCATTTTACAATCGGATGTCCCCATCCAATACTAAAAGCTTCTACTTTGATCTTGTTAAGTCTTGCGAATATAAAGTGTCCTAATTCATGGATGAACACGACAAATCCCAGGCCTAATAGACCTAAGATGCCATGAAGTACAGCTTGTAACATTTTTGATGTCTCCCTAGTTTAGTAAAGTATCCAGATAAGAAGATAATAATAGACAGGGGCTGCGAATAGCAAAGAATCAATACTGTCAAGAAGTCCTCCTCGTCCTGGAATGATGTCTCCCGAATCTTTCACAGAAGCACTACGCTTAATGGCTGATTCGATAAGATCTCCTAATATTGTCATTATTCCTGTAAGGAAGCCCCAAAGTAATACAATAGGAAGCTTAGTGATACTTAAATCAGGAATCACTAGATAGATAAGTAATCCTACAACGCAACTGGAAAATAAGCCCCCTAAGAATCCTACTAAACTCTTATTGGGACTCACCGCAATAAGTCCTCTGGACTTCTTACCGAAGAGCACTCCAAAAAACCAGGCCATAGAATCATTTCCATAGGTCATAAGGATAAATATTAGTAGAGGATAAGGACTATAAGGGTAGGATTGATCAACCAAATTGGTCAGACTGAGACGGGTTGTGTAGGCAAAAAATAAACCAGGGTAAAACAGGCTGGTTAGGTACCCCCCAATTCTACTGATAACAGGTTTAAAATCTTCATTTGACTTACCAATCACCTGGCTGCTGAAGATAAGGGTTACCCCAATAGTCAGTACTGCCATCAACACATGACGGGATGTAATCCCCATGAGTTCAAGATAGGTAAATAAAGGAAAAATTATACCCAATGAGAAAGCTAATACGGGATGTAGCTGGGCGCCCTTTTTCTTAAATAAGTTCGCCGTCTCTAAAGCTCCCAGTCCGGAAGCAATCATGATAACTATGTTAACAAGAAGGTAGCGATCATTAGGAAAAGGAAAAGCAATAACACCAAGAACAGCTGGTAAACCTATAAAAAAAATGAGCAGTCGTTTAACAACTTTATTCATGACTTTATTCCCCCATAACGTCTTTCCCTGCATTGGTACTCTTTTATAGCCGTAATAAGATCTTCTGCTTCCCAATCTGGCCATAATTTATCAGAAAAATAGAATTCCGAATAAGCACTGCGCCAAAGCAGAAAATTACTTAACCTTTTTTCTCCTGCGGTTCTGATGATAAGATCCGCATCGGGTATCTCGGGACAATCCATATAGGAGCTAACATTCTCAGTATTTACTTCTTTATTATCATTGTTTAGTTTTTGAACAGCACGGATGATTTCATCACGGCCACCATAATTAATAGCCAGATTTACAGTTAGTTTATGGAAATCCGCTGTATCCATGGCTACCTGATGAAGTTCTTGTTGGATATCTGCTGGTAAACCATTTATATCGCCGCTATGAACAACACGGATTTCATTTTTGCGATAAAAATTAAATTCACTTTTTAAATGTTTCTTGATTAATATCATTAGGAAGGAAACTTCTTCTTCTGTTCTTTTCCAATTCTCTGTTGAAAAGGCATATAGGGATAGATACTTAATTCCCAGATCCACTGCTGCTTTAGTGATTCGCTTGGCAGCTGATAATCCCTCTAAGTGTCCAGCAGACCTGTTTTTACCGCGGGCTTTCGCCCAGCGGCCATTACCATCCATAATGATGCCAACATGGCAGGGTACTTCATTGTTGGACATTAGATCTCCATAATCTCCTTTTCTTTTTCTGAGAGGAGACCATCAATCTTCTTGATAAAGTCATTAGTAACGTTTTGGATATCATCTAAGGATGCTTTCATCGCATCTTCGGTGATTTCTCCATCTTTCTGCGATTTCTTAATAGATTCATTAATATCTCTTCGGATATTTCTAATAGCTATCCGGTTGTTTTCTGCTGTATTCTTGGCTATTTTAACCAATTCTTTACGACGATCTTCAGTAAGAGGGGGGATATTGATTCGAATAACTTTACCATCATTGGCTGGAGTTAAACCTAATTCAGAAGCGAAGATAGCTTTTTCAATAGCACCTAAGGAACCTTTGTCCCAGGGTTGAATTGCGATGAGGCGTGCTTCAGGTACGGATATGGAAGCTACCTGATTCAAGGGTGTAGGAGTTCCATAATAGTCAACCATGACTTTGTCGAAAAGAGAAGCAGAAGCACGACCAGTTCTAATAGCATTAAACTCTTCTTTAAGGTTTCTAATGCTCTTATCCATGCGGTTCTGAGCTTCCTTCTTTATTGCATCCATTTTATGCTCCTTCTATTAAATAGAACCGCTCCTTTTAGGGAGCGGTCATATCTCTTGTCAAATATCATATAGGTGAAAAGGTTTATTGTCCAACAGCGAAGTATACAAATCCTGTTAATTCCACTTTTCCACCGATTTCCTTAGCTATTTCTTGTCCAGCTTTTGCTACAGACAGTTTGTCATTCTTAACAAAAGGTTGGTCTACAAAACAGATTTGGGAAAGATGTTTGTTTAATTTACCTTTAACGATTCCAGCTACAACATTATCAGGTTTACCAAGATTAGCTGCTTGGGTAGTGAAGATTTCTTCCTGTTCCTTAAGGTAAGCAGGATCAACAGCTTCACTATTTAGGTAAAGAGGGCTGAAAGCTGCCGCGTGTAACGCACAGTCAAAAGCGTATTCCCTTACCTTATCGTTAGAAGCAGTGGCTTCAGAATCGGTTGAGATCTTTACAAGAACTCCAATTCGTCCATCACCATGGATATAGTCAACGATAAGATCACTTGAAGTACCAGTTAAAAGAGCAAGTTCTTTAACACTGATGTTTTCTTTGATCTTAGCGCCTAATTCTTTTGTCTTTGTTTCTTGTTCTTCTGTTAAAGCGGTCTGGTTGTTATCAACCAGTTCTTTAAGTAAAGCTTGTCCAGCTTGAACAAAGTCTTCGTTTTTAGCGACAAAGTCAGTTTCACAACTTAAGTTCATTACACCGGCTTTGCTACCTTCAACATAAGTAAAAATACGTCCTTCGTTAGCTTCACGACCACTTCGTTTAGCTGCTGAAGCCAATCCCATTTCTTTAAGGATTTTTTCTGCTGATGCGAAATCACCATTAGCTTCTGTAAGAGCTTTCTTACAGTCACCGAAACCAGCACCAGTTGCGTCTCTTAATTTTTTAACATCCTGAGGACTTACTGCCACAATAATCTCCTATTCGTCTTCGTCTTTTGAGGGATCAATTTCTTCATTAACTTCTTCATCGTCTTGAAGAGTTTCGATAACCTCTAATCCAATTTCGTTGTCCGCTTCAATAACTGCGTTGGCAATTATAGAAGTAAAAAGGGATATCGCTCTAATCGCATCATCATTACCTGGAATAGGGAAATCAATGCCTTCAGGATTACAGTTTGTATCTACAATAGCTACAATAGGAATTCCGACTCTTCTTGCTTCAGCAATGGCGATTTGTTCTTTTCGGGGATCGATAACGAACATGATACCAGGAAGATCTTTCATTTCCTTAATACCGCCAAGGTTCTTCTCAAGCTTATTACGTTCTTTCATAAGACGAGCTACTTCTTTCTTGCTCATATTATCGAAAGTTCCGTCGATTTCCATCTTTTCGAGCTTCTTTAATCTGTGAAGTGATTTTTTGATGGTAGTGAAGTTGGTTAACATACCACCTAACCATCTGTTGTTTACCCAGAACATTCCACATCTTTCAGCTTCAGACTGAATAGCGGCTTGGGCTTGTTTTTTTGTTCCTACAAATAGAACAGATCTACCATCAAGGACAGCTTTCCTTACGGCATCATAAGCTTCTTTGATAGATACGATAGTCTTCTGCAAATCAATGATATGAATACCATTTCTTTCTGCGAAGATAAATTTCTTCATTCTGGGATCCCAACGTTTAGTTTGGTGACCAAAATGCACACCTGACTCAAGCAGGTTTTTCATGGTAACTACTGCCATGTTTCCTCCATCCCCATTTATTATACCGGGGTCCTTCTCTATGTCTCGATAGAACGATACTTGTCTATCGGAAAATTATCGTCACTCAATATGCCATATAATAGATCTCGTGGCAACCCTACAATGTTAGAATAAGAGCCTACAACTGAATCAATTAGTTCTGATCCCTGACCCTGTATTTTGTAAGCTCCTGCTGCATCTGTCCATTCTCCTGAATTCAGGTAATTTTCGATGTCTTCGGAGTTTAATTTTTTAAAGGATACTTTGGTACAATCTGACTGACAATTCCATGTTTTGCTGTGCGGGTTGTAAAGGGCTATCCCTGAAATAACCTTATGCCTTACACCAGAGAGCTCCTGTAGCATTTGATAAGCATGGGCCCTGTTTTCAGGTTTACCCAAAGGAGTATTCCCTAGAAAAACAAGGGTGTCACAGGCTAGAATCCAGGACGTATTAACATCTTCTTTGTTCTCTAGAACCCACAAGCCCTTTTGGTAGGCTATATCCTGTACCATTCTATCAGGAGTTGTCTCCTGGGTGATTTCTTCTCCCTGAGCAGGAATCACTGTGAAGGTAAAGCCCTCTTCTGTCAAAATGTCCCTACGTCTGGGACTTGCGGAGGCTAATATGAATTGTTCCATATTCTATAACTTCCTAAATAGAAAATATCCAAAAGCCCCACCTAGAAAAAAGCCGGGATTAATTCTAATATTAAAGGAGAAAACATCAAGATTTATTCCTATGGCAGGCAAGGTGGCTGAGAAGTTTACACCAGTCAATAATAGAAGCCTTTCGATGGCTTCCCAGAAGAATAAACCAACAAGACAGTACCCCAGTATTAAGAGGAATAAAGCGGGACGATTAGTAGTTGAGTAATTCATTAATAAAATATTTCCTTTTTCTAGTAATTGTTACGATATTAATACTAAAATTAATTGAGGTAAATGGTAAGATAAATGCAGAAGCCTGATTATGTTACTTATTCAAACAAAGAACGAGAGACCTTTTTATCCCAATTAGGCAACTTTAGTCCCAATCAAAGGGATATTTTTCATAAGCTATGTGAAAACTGGCAGCCGGAAATCAACTATGAGGTCTTTGTTCGTAATCAAACAAGTAATTTTAACTATATACACACAGAACTGAAAAAGATATTCGAATTATTAAAATTAAAGGGAATGGGGATCATATCCTTCAAGAAGGAAGGAAAGGAATTCGTTCCTAATAAGATAATTCTGACCAATCAGGATAGTGACAGTTTCTATCAATTTTCTCTTATTAACTGGTATAACAGGATGGAAGAGGATCTTTTTTATCCCTTCCCTATACGAAAAGAGTGTATTGAAGCTTGGGGTAAGGTTCCCAAGGAAACGTTAACTCAGCTCACTAAGGAAACTTACAATCGAGAGTCCATTGATAAATGGAAAAGTTTTGATGGGGTGATCCTCATTAAGATAACTGATGCGTTAGACCTCTATGTTGCTCCCAGTGATCTGGTAAGGCTTATTCAGTTATGTAAACGAAAGATCATAGGGTATTTGGAAAATCCGAGTTTAACCAATAAAATATCAGGTATACTCGGGATGAATACAACGGAGCTTCAACGTCAGATTGCTGATAAGAATCCCAAGTTCTGGATCCTGTTAACCCAATCAATTGTGAATAACAAGATGGACATCATGCAGACGCCGAGAGTCCTCATAAAGGATGACCTCTTTCTTGCTTCCTTAATCTATGGGAATTACATTCATGCCGAGATTGTTGAGGCTAAGCGTCGTAAAGATGCGGAAAAAACGCGAGAGATCGATATGGCTTATCTTGCAGATCAAGTCAAAGGTCAAGGGGGAGAGCTTTTATCTGAACAACGCTTTCAGCAACTCGTAGGAACCATGAAGAGTAAGTATGGCGATGATTTTGATAGTTTCCATAATGATTTTATGAAGAAATATCTCATAGCCAGTTCAAGAACGACATCCATCATTAATAAGGTAAGAGATAAATATATTCATAGGGAGAATGTTGTTACCTACTTCCGGTTGGAATATCAAATAGTCTTTGAATGGCTCCAGAAGGAATATAAGGAAAGTATGGAGTTCATCGTTCGATCTAATAAGTCGGAAGACACCTCTCTTTTTAATAAATCGAATTTGGACTATGACATCCTTAGAAGGGTGAAGGATAAATATCCAGACTTCGGGTTTTTGTTGGAGAATCCCCGTTTATTGGCTGAGTCTATCATTCAGACAGCAAGGGAAAATGGGAAAATCAAAACAATAGATGAAGCCAAGCCCATGCTTAATCCTTTCTTCTTGCCAGATCGAATAGAATATAGGCCTTTCTATAATCTCTTTAAGATCGAAGTAGACCGTATCTTTGATGCGGTATTCTCTAAGATGAGTATATGGAGACAGCTATTTTATCGTATATCCGGTCGTTATGAAAGCTATCGTAAGAAGTTTGAAAAAGTAGCGGGAACCATACGTTCAGAGGAAAAACTCAACCTCAACCAGGAGAAAGACGAGCGCCTTCAAAAAAGACGTGTTCCTTCAGGACGGCGGCAAGCTTTATCAGCAGAAGGTGTCGGTTCCCGTTCAGAATCCAATAAAGGTAGTAGTTCCTCTCAAAAAAGCCGACCAGCCAAAAGAGCGCCCAAGCCCCGAAGTTATAACAAAAGGGAACGGGATCGTGCCTGGAACGACTTTGGTGATCGACTCGGTCGAAAGTAATAAAAGCTTACATATGAAAGAATTGATCCATCTTAAGGGTCTTTTCCAATCGGTAGTGAACAAATAGAAAGAATATCACAAGGGGGAGGGAGCCGGCAGCCACTATGACCGACCAGGCTTGCTGCGTTCCTTTTATCCCATTGAGATACAGAATCCCTTCAATACCTATATTCAAAAGAGAGATGCCTATAAAGATGAAGGCTGGGATATTGAATCCCTTTCTTTTACTCTTTACTGTCATTAGAACAATTAAAGCAATGACCAGGGTTAATACAACTAATATAGGAAGACCTATGTTCCAATACCAATTATGTTTTGATATATACTCAGCCACATAGAGAATCCCCCCAAAGGTCAGAAAGTAGCTAATAGCAAAGGAAAACTTCTTATTAAAGAATACCAGGGGAAAAAAGGCTAACAGGAATACGGTTATCAAGCTCAGTGCTGGATAAATAGACCAGCTAATATGGTGGTTAATGAGCAAATCAATAGCCATCACCAATAAAGTAATAGGCACAAAGAATATGGTTAGGATCTCTATGGCGATTCGTCTTTTGGTTTTTGATTCCAAACGTTTCTTCATGCGCTCCTTTTCTACAGGAGCTTCTAATAACTCATCTTCCGGAATTAATCCTGACAAAGTTGGGATAGGTGTGCTGCACAAGGGACAATGGCTCCGGGTCGATTCTACTTCGACACCACATCGTGGACAATAGGGCATTTAAGACTCCTTTTGATTAACAGAAATTTTTACGGGAATACCTTCTTTTATAAGGCTATGGAAAAAGACCTTCTCAATGGGATTCTTTTCAATAGAACGTCCCACAGATATATAGAGGTTCCCCTTATAACTAAGGATGGAACAGTTTGTCTTATCAGAAGGGCCGGGAGGGGGAAAGAAGAGAAAGTTCTCCACATGTTTTTCCATCCAGTCCGGAATCATAACAGGCCCTAGGTTAGACAAGCTTGAAGTAAAGTTCTTTTCTTCCTTTTTGGCTATCATCTTAATAAAGGTTATTTTAACAAACAAAGGCATCACTCTTGTAATGGGAAGAAAGACCCCCCGCACATTACGGGTGATCTGTTGATTAATGAACTTTTGATCCACCTCCACACGCATATAGTGATGAACCTTATTCATGATCTCTTCAATTGTATATCGGCCTAGTCTTGGATCCAGAGTAATAGGTACAGTAAGAAAGAAGTTTTTCATGGTTCGGGAAGGATAGAGCTTCCTCAAGTTAACAGGAACCATAATCCTGATAGGCTTCTTTCCTTTTGTTTTATAAAACAATTCCTGGAAAGCGTAAATATAATAGGCCAATAGGAACTCGGTGATACTGACCCCTTTGGATTTGCTCACTTCCTTGATCTTGTCTAAAGGGACTTTACCCGTTGTTATATAATACTTGCCTTTCTTAGAGAGGTGGTAAGGAATTTTAAAAGCCTTACTATACTTCGGAGGCGGAGGAAGCTTTTTCTTATAATGGGTCAGAAAGGAATCTTCCCATTCTTTGTCTTCCGTCTCCCCATGGGGATCTATAGCCAGATTCTTTGCCTCTCCTGTGATTCCCATTTCTTCAAAATAATAAAACAAGAGGGTCTTAAGGAACTCAATAGCCCCTGTTCCATCTGTTAAGTAATGGCTAATCTCCAGGGCTATCCTCTTCTTGTACACCCTGATTCTCAGAGAATCTTTGAGCCCTTTGTATTTTGGGAGGCGCATACAGGGGGATTGGCTATCGAGATAGATAGGAAGATTTGTTGTTTTTTGGAAGAAATGCCAGAAGAATCCCTTCCTTAAACGAACAAAGAAGTAGGGGAAGCGATCCATACATTTGAGGACAGCTTTCTCCAATGCTGCATAACGCACAGGTTTATCCAGGGTGGCGCTCATGCGAAAGAATGTGGTATACCGCCGTGACGATAGTATCGGGAATATGATAGCTGCATTATCCAGCCTAAACCAATCAGGTATTGTTGCCATGTCTTAAATATACTTCCTAGTTAAAATGGGTCAACTTCAAAGTGAAGAAGATGATACTGAAATCTGCTACTCCATGGGATAGATAAATCGTTAAGTGGTCATGATACTTCTCACGGATCATCCTCCATAGCCATGCGGCTATCACAAGGATGATAAAGCAGGCAAGGGCTAGATACCAGGGGATAAAATAAATCAATACTAATATATGATAACCGCCAAACATAAAGTCACTTAAACAAAGGGATGAACTATTATTCTTTAGTACAAACCGCCAGTAAGATTCCTCAATAAAGGAATGGATGATGGTAAAATAGATTAATAAAGGGAGTTCGATGGTTTTATTAAAACCAAAATCCCCTAGAGTCTGGCTTAGGTCCAGGCCCTTGAGTTTAACCAAAGGCCACAAAAGATAGAATCCGGCCCCGGAGGACCCACAGACAAGAACCGCTCCTATGAGAAGGAGCGGTTTTGTTTTATTATGATCCTTAATCAAATTTAGATCTTTACGATAAATCCAGACAGCTAAAGCCAGGAGCCCGTTGTAGGTGAACAACGCAATAAACGCATTGTGGAGTAACACCATCCCTATGACCACAGCCAAATAGGGGGCAAACATGAAGATTTGCCGTTTACTGGTATCGAGGTTCATAACCTATCCTTTTAGTGATGGAATAAACGGATTTTAGGATTCACAAAGGTGATACCGTATTTGTCGCAAGTATCTAAAATGTCCTGATCCCTAATGGATCCCATTGGGGAGGCTATGTATTGAACACCATAACTATGGGCTAACTCTATATTGTCTGTTTGTGGGAAAAAACCATCTGATATTAGACAAGTCCCTTCCAGGTCTTTGAGTAGCTTTTTGTCTGCGAAGGTTTTCTCCCTTTCTTGTTCAATGAGCTGATCTTTTTCCGTTCGGCTAACTTTTCCTAGCTTTTCTAAAAAGGAATAATCCAGGTTTTGCTTCTGGTACCAGACATTAGCCTTTGACAGGGCTAGACCGGAGCACAGAATACGGGACTGTTGTCCTGACCCAATACCAATGACCTGTCCCTTATTAACTGCACAAAGGGAATTGGACTGGGTGTATTTTAGTGTAATCATACCCAGAAGAAGATCTCTTTTAATATCATCATTAAGTTTATTGGTTTTTGTGGGAATCTCTTCCAAGTGTTTCTCAGTAATGACCATATCATTGCGGTCCTGTTTAAGAGTGATCCCATAAATATCCCGTGATTCCACTTTAGGTGGTTCGTAGTTATAATCCATCTGGAATACAACATACTTACCTTTTTTCTTTTCCTTCAGAATGGCCAGGGCTTCTTCATCATATTCAGGAGCAATAATCCCGTCAGATACTTCCGCTTTAATGAGGG
The DNA here is from genome assembly GCF_000426705.1 of Spirochaeta cellobiosiphila DSM 17781. NCBI lineage: Bacteria > Pseudomonadati > Spirochaetota > Spirochaetia > Spirochaetales > Spirochaetaceae > Spirochaeta > Spirochaeta cellobiosiphila. Next base: position 8,545 of record NZ_AUFW01000020.1, on the reverse strand, counting down.
TAGCTGTTGCCTTATCTACCTTATGACTGAGGGCGATAAAATCACCGAAAGAAGCCAAACGGTCAGACCCTCTGGCCCGAAGGTAAGCAGAGCCTAAAGGGCTTACTTCCTTTGTGACAAGGTAAGCTTTTTTTTCTTGTTCCGATAATTCGCCGGCCAAGGCCACACCGGAAGGGGTGACATGTTTGAAAGAGGCCGCTGCAGGACAGTCAAAGGCCTTACGTATCTCTTTCACAAGCTGCCAGGAGTTTAAAGCATCAAGAAGGTTGATGTAACTGGGGGTTCCGTTTAATAAGCTTAATGCCTTATTAGGGTCTATGACTTCACCATAACTCTGGTTAGGGTTCATACCGTATTTCAATTGCATTGCCATTCATCCTTATTAGTTGGTTTGTCTATTATTAACATAGAACCTAGGCCTTGGCTATCTCCTTGCGGATTCCTCCCAGGTAGATAACCAGACCAATGACAGGAATTATGGTCAATCCGGCCATCAATGCTGTATAAGATCCTAGTATGTCATAGACTAATCCTCCCAGGGCAGGACCGATAATAGCGGCTATTCCGTAGTGGGCGAAGATAAAAGGATAGACTTCAGCCATGGCTTTGATACCAAAGTAACGGCTGCTATAGGCGGCGAAAAGAACTAAGGTTGCCCCAAATTGCAAACCTGTTAAGGCCACTCCGATTAAGAAGAGAACGGGACTTATAGGACTGGCTAATAAACAAAGGAAGCCCAAGGTCATTAATAAAGTAGATATTAATAATGATTTGGCTCCTAAATGATCAAAGAGATAACCCCATAATAGTCTTCCTGTGGCATTACCTAGGGTCACTAAAGTCAGAGCCACAGTGGCGATAGCTGTATAGCCATAATAGTCCGCTAAACTAGTGACTTTGCCAATAACGATAAGACCCCCTAGGGAGGCTAAGAACATTGATATGGCCAGGTACCAGAATAAGCGACCTTTAGGAAGAGATAATTCGAAGCTTGTCTTTTCTATATCTTTTGCTTCACTAGGTGGAAAAGCTTGGAAGATAGAACCAATCACCAGGATAACCGCTCCCAGAATACCAAAGTATAATAAGGCCTGGAGTATGTTCAGGTTATGAGCCATAAGAGTATTGAAGAACTTACTAGCCCCAATAGCACCTCCACCAAATCCCATGACAGCTAGACCGGTGACTAATCCCTTGTGATGGGGAAACCATGCCACCGCTGTAGAAAGGGGGATTACATATCCGAAGGCAATCCCTACTCCTAATAAAATACCTAAAGATAATAGGAGCACAATAAAATGCCCCTGACTAAAGGAAGCTAATAAAAAGGAAAGTCCAAAAAGAATTGCGCTAATTATAGCTAATACTTTAGGACCCCAAACGCGTAAAAGCCGTCCTGTAATGATCGTTCCACAGGCAAAAACCCCAATGGCTATGCCGTATATCAATTCAGTCTGCCAGGATAAGAGATGATAATCAGCTCTTAAAGCTTTTCCCACTACAGACCAGGCATAGACTGATCCTAAAATTATCTGCATAAGGATACCTGATATAAGTACCATCGTTCGTTTCATTTAATGTCTCCTTTGTTGTCCGTTTTTCATGATTTCCAGCATTTCCCCAATGTTGTGATGTGCCTCCAGGGGATGACGTAAAGACACATCCGGATTGATACGGTATCTATTTTGCCGTCCCTCCTTGTAACGGGTTATAACACCACCATCTTCCAGATCGGTGATGATGCTTTGAACAGCCCGTTCGGTAATACCAATCGAGTCAGCTACCGCCCGTAAAGGGGCTGGCGGATTGGTATAAAGGTAAAACAGTACATGACTGTGGTTGGTAAAAAAGGTCCATTTGGACTTGTTATCATTACTCATACAGGTAATGTATCAAGAAAATTAAATCACGAAAAGTATTTCATGTATTAAAATTCGTATAAATAAAATAGTTAAAGACTGGTCGTTGGTACAATGGCAGGTTATATTTATGGATAATTATGAAAGAACAGTTAGATAAACTAATCACCAATGTTCAATCCCTTATCTATATTGAACGTAGAAAACTCGAATACATACTAGCAGCCATGATAGCCGGGGGGCATGTGATGCTCTCCGATTCCCATGGGGTAGGTAAGACTTCCCTTGTCCGGGCTTTGGCTGCCTCTATTCAATGGAAAGAAGGAAAAGGTTTTAACCGTGTTCAATGTACGGTTGATTTGCTTCCCCAGGACATTCTGGGTTATACCCGTATCGCCGGGGACAACTTGCAAATGGAATTCCATAAGGGACCTATCTTTGCTCACTTTCTCCTCTGTGATGAGATCAATCTCCTCACACCAAAGACGCAAGGGAGCTTTTTTCAGGCCATGGAAGAGCAGCAGGTCACCGTAGAAGGTGTAACCCATGAGTTGGAAAATCCCTTCTTTATCATGTCCACTATGAACCTTAAGGGAGCACATCTTTTTCCTCTTCCTGCTCCTCAATTAGACCGGTTCATGATTCAGTTGTCCATGGGATATCCCAGTCTGGAAGATGAAAAGAAGATCATTCACCAACATGGTCATACGAAAAGCTGGGCAGACTTTGCCCCTGTTATGAATGTGGATGAGTTAGTATCTATTATGGGAAAGGTAGATGAAGTTCCCCTTCATGAGGATATCGTTGATTACATAGCCCGCTTACTACAAGCTACAAGGCAAAACAGCCGACTTGATACAGGGGCTAGTCCACGAAGCGGGATTAAAATATCCCGGATGGCCAGAGCTTTAGCCATTGTTAGGGGATTGGATTATGTGTCTATTGATCTCATTAAGGAACTGGCCTCTCCCGTTCTGACTCATAGGCTTATTCCTATTGATCCTGATACTAAACCTGAATTGGTACTGGAAGAAATTATGAGTAATCTCAAAGTTGATCCTCAGTACAGTTCTGTTGTCCGTAAGTAATGAAAAAATTTCCAGTGACTCCTCTGGGAGTCATTACCATGATTATATCCGCTTTTCTCTTGGGCTATTCCCAATATATACAGATTCCTATGGGATCCTTTCTGGGTGTTATAGGCTTTATTCTGCCACTTGTCTTTGTTGTAGGTGGGCTGATTCATCGTTCTCAGTTTGAAGAGACCTCCTTTCGTCTGGAACATCCCAGCCGTGTTAAGGCTGGTCAGGATATTCCTATTAAAGGACATTATGCCGTTTATCCTCCTTTATTCTTCCGACTCAGGGTCGCCTTGAGTTATGAAGTAAGGAATGGAGATGACCTTATCTCAAGAGGTCGTGATTCCTGGATTATTGGAAGGGGGGATACGGCTCACAACATTAGTTCTAGTGTCTCAGGTCGTTTACACATTCGTATACGCTATTACTGGGTGGATATGTTGGGCTTTACCTCGTCCTTATTGGAGCCAAAGGGGGATTCTGAAGTCTCGATTTTGTGCCAGAGTATGGATAATAAAGTATTCAATATTGACCATTTGTCTGACAGTTCGCAAACTCAGCAGACCCGCAAAAGGGATGAATTGGAAAAGATCTATACCAGAGCGTATGTTCCGGGAGACTTAGTTCGTGACATTAACTGGAAAGCTTATCAAAAGTTTCAACAGCTTATCACAAGAATTCCACCGGAATCTCTGGGGGAAAGCACTAAGCTGACGATCTATTATCGTCCCCCTCTAAAGGATTGGGGGGCCTTGAGTATGGTTCATCTTCAATGGAGTAAGAACTTCCTTATGAATTTCATCAGGGAACAAAGACGGAAAGATCCCCATGTTGCTATGGATATTTATCTGGGACATCAATTTCTGGAAATCTCATCAGAGGATGAAATCGATGATCTGGAAAAGGCGGTGGCTCAGATAAGTTTTACCAAAAGTGAACATCAACTACCTCAACCGGGTACTTCTGGTGTATCTCTTATCTTCACAAGTGCATTGGATGGGGCCCTTAGTGCTATGCTCAGACGAACAGGTACGGATCATGTCTACTTATATAGGACTGTTCATAGTACATCCCAGATACCGAAGATGGACAATCAAGGTCTGTCATTGATCAGACAGTGGAAGGGACAGGTTTATTTTAATCAGCAATCCCTTATTGATGGTATTCCTAAACGGGAGTTAGATATTAGTAGCTTATGATATTATTAATTGTACGATTTGCCCTTTATTATATAGTGCTTGCCACACCTTTAGTGCATCCCATGCTGGCCTATGGCTATGATGGAAATGCCTTGTTCGGCTTATTTTTCTTTGTTCCACTCATGGCTTTAGAAGCCTATTTCTTTTCTCCCAGGAAGGATAAGAAGCTATGGATAGCTTTGCCCCTCATCAGTCTTGTGATAGCGGCCCTCTACCTGGGGGTCAACATTTCCACCCTCCATTATTACCTCATTGGTATATGGGCCTGGCTTGTGACCTGGCAGGCTTTTAGAAGTAAGCGTTATTATCTTCTCTATCCTGAGCCTTTTGCTCTCGCCTGGATACTGGTTAAGATGAGCCTCTTACTCCAAACGGGACAGGCTGCGGGCTCTGGATCGGATATGATCCGTATGTTCCTGGTTGGTCTAGTCATTGTGGGATTCATTGGTTCTCTCTTAATGATTTATTTAATTCCCTCCCGGGGAAAAGGTAAGTATGGTTTGGAAGGGGGCATTATTCTCCTTATAGCCATACCCCTTGTGGCAGGAGCTATGTTTCAGACGGCTCCAAAGGTAATTACCCAAATGATCCGGGACAATACTCCCGACGGATTAAAGCCTAATAGTTCTCCATCGGATAAACGAAATCCTGATGAAGGGGAAGGGCAGAAGACCGAAGGTGATCTGAGGGAGGTGCCCTCTAATAGTTGGGATAGCGGGAAGGATGGTTCTTCTGAGAACTTTGAACAGCGCCTGGTGATGATCGTCCAGACCAAGGAAGATACCCTTTATCTTGCTCAGACTTACTGGGGAGATTTTGATGGGACAATAGGATTCTACCCTGATTTTAATAGTTCTTTAAATCAATTAAGCCGAAACCGTTATCTAGAGACCTGGACCAATCAGGATAAGAATTATGATTCGTATCGTTTCCAGACACAGGTAAAGGTTTATTCAACATTAAGTAATATTCAGATACCCTATTTCCCTTTAGAAATAGAACCGGTCAAAAAGAATGATCAATACTATCCCTTGAGTTATGAATTTGAAGTTCAATCAGAGCCTTCCTATGCTACTGCTTATATTGATCAGATTCCCTATACACCTTTAAGCGACAGGGAAAAAGAACAGTTATCCCCCTATTTAGACCTGGATTTGTCCGACAAGGATTACCGGGACATCCGGGATTGGATTGATCAAGCGGATCCGGAACTTTTGAGGGATAATCCCTTACAGGCTATATTCTCCCTTTTAAGGGGTTATCAATATCAGTTAGGTTTTACAGAAGACACGAGTGTCGACAGCATTCGTACCTTCCTCTTTGACACAAAAACTGGAGATTGTACAGAGTTCAGCCATACCACAGCTATTGTGGGACGTATGCTGGGTATCCCAACAAGAATCGTTACGGGGTACTTAGCCTCTAAAGGACTACAGGAAAAGGCCCACAAGATTGGTGTGTCCCGCTTACAGGCCGCCCATCCTGAATTAGCCCTTGTGAATCCCTCTGATTTAATAATGGTCACCACAGCTCATCGCCATGCCTGGGTACAGGTTTATCTGGAACGTATGGGCTGGGTTGATGTGGAGACCACCGCCTATGCGATTCCTCCAGCTCCTAACTTTAACCTGAATAATTCTGATGTGATCATTCCTCAGTTGGAAGATCGATCTCAACCTCCAGAAGGTTTTGTGTTCCCTGTTAAGCTGGTTATACAGATGTTGATTGGCTTCCTGGGAATCCTCTTGGTAGGTGCTTTCGCCTTTCATAGGGTGGCTATGTTCCGCCTCTGGCATAAGGGATCACAGCCTAATGAGAAGGGTGTACAAGCTCTGTATCTGTGGATTATCAATCAATATAATAGTTGCCGGACTCCTTTGAAGAATCCTTCTTATACAAGAATTGAGTTTCAAGATGTCTGGCCTGAGTTTGGATCTTTTGCCCAATTATATGATAAAGCCCTTTATGGGACCCATTTATCTGATCTGGAATTTGGTGAAATTCATCAAAGCTTGCGAACAGAAGCAAAAAAACTTCACCAGAGCTTTAGTTCCTGGGAGAAGATAAAAGCCTTCTTCAGCATAAGGAGGGTTGTCTAATGAAACGGAGCTTCCTCATTCTTCTGATTGTTATGGGTATAAGTTCCTGCGGTATTCCTGAATGGACGGAATTTCGGGGCACCAAAGGTTTAGGTAAAGCCTCTACAGCTATACAACCTCCTTTGGTCACCAAATGGGAGTTCCAATTACAGGAACAACCACAGGATAGACGTTTCTTTAATCAACCTTTAGTGGAAGGGCATACTTTGTTCTTTGGATCTGCTGATGGAAACTTCTATTCCTTTGATATTAACTCCGGTTATATGAACTGGTCTTACAGGACCAATGGTCCTATTAATGCTGTTGGTACGATCATTAAGGATAAGGTTCTCATCGGTTCCGGCGATGGAGCCGTGTATTGTCTTAATAAGGAAACAGGTACTCTGGATTGGACGTTCCAAACCAGAGGTGGAGTGAATTCTACTCTGGTTCCCTGGAAAGATGGAGTCATGGTCGCTTCTGATACGGATGCTTTCTATTATTTGAATCTGGACGGGCAATTGGATTTTAGCCTTCCTAATCCCACTTGGATACGGAACTCTTTTCAGATCCGGGATGATATTATGGCTTTTAGTCCGGGAGCTGGAGCCCATGCCCATGACCTATCTGTCTATGATCTAAATGAACAACGGCCTTTATGGTATATCGATACGAGTAATTTTCCTTTGAATTGGTTCAGTTTTCCTTCTATGGATAGGGGACAACTCCATTATGCTGCTGCCGGTTTTAACGGTCAGGAGTGGATATTCCAGTTCAATAGTGTCAATGTCCGTACAGGAAATGTGCGATGGAGACGGGTTGATACAGGTATTGTTCCTACTAATGACTCTTTTAATGATTCGGTTCAGCTCTTCTATGAGCAGTCTATGCTCCTAGATTACGAAGCCCCGCTGCTCCTGGGGGATCAGGTGATCTATGCTACAGGGGACTATGTTCTCCGTTCTTTTAAAAGACTTACCGGACGTGATAACTGGAAAATGACCTTTGATTATCCCATAGCCACAGCACCAACCTTAGCTGGAGGGTATATCTACTTCGGCTTACGAGCTGATGATAGTATAGGTATCAGCCAACTGGTCTGTGTTGACCCTCGTAAACAAAAGGTCTTATGGCAGATACCCATAGAAGGAACCATCCTTAACTCACCTGTCATAGCTGGTTCCTGGATTATCTTTGGAACAGATAAGGGTAAATTCTTTATTCTGGAAGAGGTTTTTTAAACTTCAAATTCCCTATGATTAATCCTAGGACAACGATTAAGGCGACCGCAAGCTGCCTTGTTGTCCATACTTCCTTATAGATCATCATACCAGTAACTACCGTCACAATAGGAATAAGGTTCAGCCCTAAAGAGGCTTTATTGGCAGACATCTTAGATAGGGCATAGTTGTAGGTGAAGAAAGCCCCTGCAGTTGGTCCAATGGCCATGATGACCAGGAGTAGGGAGGTCATCCCCAAATCCTCTGGAAGGGCTGGACGGGTAACAAGTGCCCAAGGTAGGAAAAAGATAAATCCAAAAAGGAACTGCCAAAAACTAATCTGTATTGCTGTGATGTTCTGACTTACCTTATTAGTTAATATCATATAACAAGCGGCTGTAATGATGGCCAAAAGAATAGCTCCAAAACCAATAAAGGCCTGTTCCCGTGGTATGGGAAGGGGGAAAAACAACAACCACAATCCTAACATACTCAAAACAAAACCAATCCAAAAGTTCCTCTTGGGTTTTTGTTTGAATAACATCCAGGATCCTATAGCTGTGAAAAGGGGAATGGTTCCGATCAAAAGAGAGGTTAATGAAGGCCCCAAGTTCTCAATGGCATAGGTCTCACCGATGAAGTATAGTCCCGGCTGGAAGAGGCTAATAGCCAGCATAAGAAGGAGTTCTTTTTTACTGGGCAGGGGATACTTCCTCTGAAAGGGAAGAAAAAGCAAGAGTGCTATTAGAAATCGCAGAGGGATAAAAAGGGCTGGACTAACTCTGTCCAGGAGGGCGCGTGTCAGGATAAAAGATATCCCCCACAGGTAAATCGCTAGTATGAGAGCCCCATAGGGGAGCAGCTTGTTTTTCATGAATATCTCCTTCCCTGTTTATAGCCGGAATTATACATTTAGGAAACATTTTAAAAAAAATATTAACTGTTAAGTGTTCTTGTTAAGTAAAAATAAAAAAAAGACGAAAAAACTGACAATTCTCGAAAAAAAGTTTCAAAAAACTTCTCGATATTCCAGAAACAGCTGAGAAGAAGCCTATGTAAGGGGAAGAACCAAAGCCCACAAGCCAAGGACCCAAGCATACCGGCTTTCAC
>NZ_AUFW01000019.1 GCF_000426705.1 Spirochaeta cellobiosiphila DSM 17781 | reverse complement strand
TTCAATATCCTTAGGCTAGAGAACCAGGATCGCTATAATCAATGGGAAGATCAGATGAGAGCCATCTTAGCCAGAGGGCAGATGGAATGGAATGATGGAGAAAAGAAGTTAAAAGCTCGTTATGAAGATTGGATAGATAATGTACAAAGGGAATATGCCAATAAGACTGAGGCTTGGAACGATAAATATTTAGATTTCTTAGATGATAAGAATACTTGGCTTAATGTGGTAAGTGAGCAAAGTACTCACATTGGTGATATGTCTATACTAGAGAACTTTGGATCAATAACTCAAGCCGCGATAAGTTCTGCTGGAAATGATGTGATCATAGGTACTCTCTCCGAATCGGCTCCAGATCCTAGTCAACTCATAACAGAAGTTGTAGATCTGGATCTATTAGATAAGCTATTAGAAAATGCCAATAACCTTAATAAAAGTATAAAGGCTTTTAAACCAGTTATCTTTAGTTCCCTTGATGGAGATAAATACACAACCGCAGAATTATTACAGAGTATCAAAGATTTCCAAGGTGTACAGAATGAAGATTACAAACAACATGTCAATAGAATGGAATATGAGAAGATGCTTGATCAGCTGGAAGCAGCAGAACAAGGGTTTAACAAACAAGTAGAGTCAGCAAATGACGGTGTAGCTGATAATTTACATAAAACTATGCGAAATGATGGATATGTTCTCAGTGGAAATGTCTATAAGCGTGACATTGTAGTTGGGGCAAGTGTAGTAGATGGTATGCTTACAGAAAATGCCTATGTTGATAAATACGATTACTTTGCAGATTATAATGCAGATTTTTCTGAAGCAGTATCAAAGAATGTTGATTCTTTAGAGCAACTTGATTCTGATGCTCTAAATGCCATTCTAGATAATGCACAAAAATCAATAAGTGAAGAAATGAAAAAAGTTTTTGGTGATTCTAGTTCTGAGGAAGAAGGGTTAGAAGGAGGACAGTTAGACCTTATTAACTCTTTAGGATTACTTGTGAATGAGGATTATGACAAAGATGGTGGCGGTAAACTCTCTGCTTATAAATATATTCAGGAAATCAAATGGATGGAAAAAGTATCCGTAAAAATCGGGGAAAAAATAGTTAAGAAAACTACAGAAAATCGTCATGGGGATGAACGCACTGTAGAAGAAATTGTACCTATTTTTGAATCCCATTATGAAGAACGATCAGAAAAGCGTGGTGTTGATGTTTCTCCTGGTTTGTTTGGAGCTCATGTTGGATATGCCCCTCAGTTTAAGGATAAGGGGCTTAATCTTGATAAATCTTGGGATAGGAATGTTAGATTTACAGGTGCTGGTGAGATGGGAACCATTATGGGTGAATTCATGTTTAATAAAATGAAAGAAGGTTCTGGTTTAGCTCAGGTTAATATGCCCAGTTACAAACAAAAGCTGTGGGATGATAGAGGATCTTGGATGTCTGCACCAACTTATATGGATGTAGCTACTACTGCTATGTCTATAGCAACACTACCAGTTGGTGGTGCTGCAGGAATAGCGATGAATGTAGCTACAAAAGCTGCATTTACAGTTGCAGATATCAGTCAAGGGGAAATGTCATTTCAGCAAGGGATGTTAGACATTGGAAAAAATGCATTAATTAGTACTGCTTCAAGTTATATTCCTGGCTCTAGTGATTGGGGGGCATTTGGAACAAGTTTAAAGGGCTCTGTTGGTGGAAAAATAACAGCAGGTTTAATTGATGGTATCAAAAACAATGCTATAGCTGGAACTGTGAATTCCTTCAATTTTGATGGTGATGGAAACTTCGGATTTAATGGTGACATTTTAGAAGAAAGTATGTTTGGTAAACAAGCTCTTGCTGGGTATGCAACTAGCATTGCCACCCCTTTATTGACAGAAGGTTTTAATAAGACCGCAGTAGGTTTTTATAAAGACTCTGCTACAGATTATGCAAGCTTAACTAATATTGGGACACAACTAGTCAATCAAGGAATAAACTATGGGATAACAGGTGATGCATCTGTTAATTTATTAATGGCATCTGACTTATTCGGTAAAATAAATGTTGGTGAGGGTGATAAGGCCAAGACTGTTGACTCAGGTATGTTTGAATTACATCTTGGAGCCAATGGTCTCAGTGGTAAAATAGGGACTGGTGGAGCAGGAATTGGAATAAAATCTACATTGAGTGCTATATCTGGTATTGATGAGGCCATTGCAAATGTGAGAATTGCATTAGACGACGATAGATCCAAGGCTGTGGCATTGCGAGCTCTTTATTCCAATGGTTCTGAATCTGGGTTAGAATTATTTGATGATCTTATGAAAGATGATGCTGTCATAACAGAAAATGCTAGTGATGCCGAAGCGGAAACGAAACTTATAGATGGAAAAAGAGTTATAAATATAGGCGGTAAATATGGTGATAGCTTAAGTGATCAACTAAATTTGGGTGTACTTCTTGAACACGAAAGTTATCGTGATGGTATAGTGGACGAGAATAATAAACAAGAAACTTTTGATGCCGTCCTTGGTCATACTCTCATGGCAAGAGATATGTCTGCGTGGTTTGGAGATTCTTGGACCAAAAAGGATTATATCGCTACAGATCTAGCAGTATTTGATGCCTTAAGTAAAAAAGAGAATATGAGTTTAGGTCAGTTTGCTTCCTATGTTGATTCAACTTATGATAGTACAGGTGATTATACGAAAATCATTGTTAAGCCTGATGGCTCTCATGAAGTTATATTTGATGGTGAAAAAGCTTTGACTGTTGTTCATCAAGGTATTGTAGGTAAAGATGAAAATGGTAATGATGTATATGGAGATATCCATTCAAAAGTCTATGATCAAAAAATAAAGATGGGTCATGCCGGCTCTTTTGCTAATGCTATTGGACTAGATAGAGCTTCCGAGTATCTGGATGGTGGTGTATATAATATAAGTAATTATGATGACCAGACCCTAATGGATGTTCTGAAGTTGTCATCAAGTGAAGTGGCAGAACTCAAAAGGCAGATACAAAAGGGTCAGATGTCTTTAGAAGAGTATGGCTTAACTGAGGTAGAGAAACTAAGCCTGGTGGGAGAAACTTTGTTGAAAGATGCAGGTGGATATTGGGTTCCTGGTGAGACTAAAAAGGATGGAACTGAGAGTAAAGGTCATTGGGAAGGTTTAGGTGAGAACAATGCTAAGGCAAAGTGGGCTTTAACTGATAATAAGTTAGCTGGTTCATTAAAGACGACCATGGACGATAATGGACATTATAACTATGCGTCTATAAGGGAAGATATTTATCGAGATCCAAGATCCTATCTTGTAAATGTTAATGAAAATGACGTAACTGAAAAGAACACTTATGCTGGTCTAGATACAAGAGTTGTGAGAAAATATGATTTGGATGGTAATCTACTACCAGGCACCGTTATTTCAAGCTACTGGACAACTGTTCAAACGACAACTCCAAATGTTACGGATGATCCTGATAATTATACCCATGATGCTTATATGAATTTGGATTTAAGTAAATATGGCTTATCTAATAAGGTTCCCGTTGGTCCAGAAACGATGATGCCAGAAGTCACTGGAGCGTGGAAACTCACATATCCTACGGCGAAAAATGCACGTACTTGGAAAATAACAACAAATGATTTGGTTGGACTTAGTCTAGCTGGTCAGATTTTAGCTGGTAATTACATGGATAAGGATCATTTAGGTAATGCTAATTATGGACCTGCTGATGGAAAACACTACGCTGGAGGGCATTCAACACGTCACAATGCCAATTCTGGTTGTTATACTACTTCTGACGATCCTATAACTGGGATCTCGGGCGCCGAACGATTAAAAATGTTTATGCAAGGATTACAGAAGTTAGGCTTAGAGGACGATGATGTGATCTTTAGTACCGTTCATGTACAGGAGAATTTCAATGCGAGAGATTATCTATTTTAAGAAATATCTATTAGGATCTGCTTTTTTCTTAATAAATTTATTTTGTATTTACGCACAGGAAATGAATGTCATTCCTATAGCATATCCTGTAGCTTATCTGGAAGATAATAATAAAGAAGAAAAACCTGAAGAGTGGATGCTAGTCGAAGGGAAGGACTTCGATGATTTATATAATGGACGGATAGTTGGAGGAACTAAATATGGCGTAGTTATTAGCAAGGATAAAATATACTATAGGAATTTAAATCTTTCGTTAGTAATAGATAAAGCTGATTTATATTACGACAATTTGGGATATCTAAGTTATGACATGGGCGATAAAACTCGTCATTTTATCTTTGGTGGTGGCTACGAGGCAGATGACATTCTATTAACAAAACTTGCCCAGGAATATAAAGTATTTGCCGAGTATGTTCGTAGTTTTGAAATTGAAAATAAGAGTTTTAGGTATGATTTTTTCAGTGCTGACGTCAATGCATTACATTTGGGCCTTATAGATGGATCTAATACTATCCCCACAAAAATTGAGAACATAAGTTTAAATGTTCCTTATCTAACAGAGAATTATAAAGGAAAGGAATATATATATGATAATGATATATTCCGTTATAGGTTTTTCATTTATGATACTTATAAACATGTGAGTTCTTATTTTGTCATGGATAAGACCCCTATGGTGGAAGGAGCTCCTGGCAATGGAACGGGAATGGAAATCACAGTAGATTTTTATATGCCCTCAGATAACCTCGTCGTATTAAATGGTTTTGTAGATTTTGAAAGACCCCATTTGTACAAGAACAATGCTCGAATCAAGAAGGTATTAGTGGAAGGGGATGGTTTTTCCTTTGAACATTCTTTTGATGATAATGTACACTTTGAACAAATTGATTTTCCAAATGAAGTAGATAAGGTTAAGGTAACAGTATTAGAAGTCTATGATGGATTGAAATACAATGACCTCTGTATCTCAGGAATCTTTACCAATCCTGATTGGTATGGATTTAATAAAAGTTTTTTTCGCGATGTGATTATAGAACTAACAGAAAAAGATACTAGATATTTTGAGATTGCGAAAGAAAACCTTAATAAGATAAAGGATCCAGATTTTAAAGGTTTGGTGAATTAGTTAGATGAGAAATATTAATTATCTTTTATTAGCAATATTGGTTATAAGTGCAACAGGATGCTTAACGGATGATGAAGAAAAGGAGATTCATCCAGATGTAGTGGCGCTTGTTGAGAACTTTGGTTATAAAGCCACAGATTCCTCAACCTTATATGTATTATCTACTGAAATTAGATATGGTCAAGCGTGGCTTATCAGACATGAAAAGGTCAATGGTGAAAATGTTATCATTGATAGTGACTTACTAATGGATAGTATGGGAAAGTACTACATACATATTAATTTTAACTCTTATAGAACATTTAATACCCTAGAAAAAGCCTTTGATTATGCTATTACAATACATAAGCAAACTACTTTAAAACAAAATGCTTTAATTGGTTACTATGTTGTGGATCATATACAAATTGATAATGATTATGCATCAATTACACCTTACCCAGAAGATTACTATTCCTTCTATATTATGAGGATGATAAGTGACTCCCTGATATTAGCTAATAATGAAAGCTTATTAAAAGGAGATGATATTCCTTATCACGATAAAAGCTCTGCTTACTCACCCGATTATCATGATAATGGTAAGTACTTTTATAGCTATGAAGATGGAGTGATAAAGTCCTATCATATAAATACCGGAGTAGCACCTGATGGTTCGGTTGACTCCTATAAGATTGCTCGTAATTATATTATATCTTACAAAAAACAGCCTTACTTGTGGGATGATATTCAACTTGTGGCAGATAGGAATGATGACGGACTTTTTGGATATAAAGACGAGAATGGGGAATGGGTTATTGATCCCATATTTTATTGGGGAAATCCTTTTAATCATGATATAGCTTTTGTCATGGAGAAAGAGGATTATTCATATTCAGTTATTAACAAGAAGGGTGAATTTTTATCTCATGGAGAGTTAGACATGAGATAAAAGTTTTTCTATATAAGAAGAATGATCCGTTGTTTTTGTTGATAGTTTAAATCAAAGAGGAGTAACTTAAAGCTATGGCCTCTATGGAACAGGAATTTAATCATAGGTACAATCATAAGTTGTGAGCTTGTAGTATTTTCTCTGTAAAGCTCCATTCATTAAATCCTGCGGACAAAGCTGATTACCAATTCCTTAATGGTATAGACCATATGGCGAGTGTCTGATAAACCGTGTTTGTCATGATTTTCTCCTATAAATACTTCTTCTGGCTATCACTAAATTGAATCCTCAGCCCATTGAGTAACATTCTCTTTTAAAACAACACAAGGTAAAAGATTTTCCCATTTAGTTTTGTCTCCATGTAGTTCAAATTCAAGAAGTATGAACTTACACAGCTGTCGAGAATAAATATTGAAAAGGGTATTATAAAAACCAATCTCCAATTAAAAGGAAAACAGCTAATGAGTCCGGACTACCACTTTTCACAACTTCTTTAATTTATTCCAGACATGATTTTGCAAAGTTAGTTAAAAGGAAAGGGAGCCTTCCACTCCAAAGGTTTTAGCTGTTTGCTCAACGAAAGCTCTATCATATGGTATTCTCAAAAGTCAAAAGATCTACATTATCCTATGCCAATAAGAACCGTGATTCTAAAATCTATGAAGAACTTTTTTATCTATTGTTAAAAAAACTACATAATGACCGTCACAAGCATAAGTTTCGATTCAAGAATTTACTCTACAGTATTGATGATCGGTATGTTTCCCTGGGCTTCTTTTAGAAAAAAGAAAGGCCGGATTAACCTTCATGTCAAACTCAATCAATCTGGATACAGTGTACAAGGATAGATGGCAGATAGAAAACTGTTTTAAGACAATTAAGTAAAATCTAACATTTCTGTTCGGTTTAAATATTATCAAAAGCTAATTCCATCTGAAAGATATCTTCATAAGGTATTTGAGGTTGTCTCGATAGTAGATCGAAAGATTTCCTCTCAAATAAAATAGTCTATATAATCTGTAAAAAAACGTTGCTGTGTCTGCCTAATTTTATTTTTCTTTTTAATAATCTAAACAGCATTTTTACTAGTCCCCAAAAAGTTTTAATTTTTAGATTTTGCTTTAACCATTTAAAGAATAATTCGATCTGCCATCTTTTTTTATAGATAATTGTTCTCTCCTTAGCTGATAGATCAAAATCATTAGTTACATATTTATATTCCTAACCTTATTCTGGATCATTATAATGAACGATCCTAATTTCTTTAGGACAGTCAGCTTTCGCATTTCTTTTTATTCTTGTTACAAAATTCTCAACAAACATCTCTTTTCTATAGAAAACTTTATATTCATTGTATCCTCTATCGAAAACAGTTGTTTCATCCAAGCCACCTGATATATTGGGAAATTTTCTTGAGTCAGCTACACTTCAATAGTTGAAATTACTTTTTCAGGGAGCATGCTTGTTGGATTAAAGGCAACATGTAGTTTAATGGCAACTTTTGAAGACCTGAAAAGGGCCCAGTCAAAACGATTAATGTACAGCTCAATAATGGTAGTATCAATATCCTTCATTCCTATATGGTAGAGTTTCTTTTTATAGACCTTTAATACATCAACAATTTCACGAAGACTATAGGCAGGAGTGACTTGACCAAATAAGAGAGATTGAAAAAGATCATAAGTCCTAAATGTTCTTACTTTCTTATCTTCTTGATATTCATTAATCCTTTTTTGGTTTTGAGATCTTGAAATAACTTTGTAATTCTTTAAAAAGGCTGGTAAAATTTGGCAAGGTTGTATTTCCTTTCAGTTTTGTGGTGAATCTATCTTGCTGATAATTAAGGATCATACAAGTTTTTTTTATTCTCTAGGAATTAAAGCGGACAGCAGTGACACCTAATGATATTCCATAAGTCATTAATAAAGCGAATATGTGGTCTAGTGCTGTTGATGGACTTGCAATAGGGGCTCAGTATACAGAAGGTATTTCTCAAGGATATAATGTAACAAACACAAAATTAAAAGTGTGGAACGTCGGTGATACTAATTTTTTTACTATGATAAAACCAGAAGTGGCTAGACTTAAAAATAATGGTGGTGTCGTGACAGTGGAATATGATCCCGTATTTATTTCATCTGATAAGGTTAAAGAAGATAGTAGCTTATATAACTACTCAAATTATTTAGATATGCCAGCAGGAACAAATAAGACCTGGAAAGGTATTATGGGGACAATATTCGGATGGTAAATAAGAAAAAATGTTTAATATCATTAATTATACTTTTTGTAATTTTTACACTATGCAGTTGCAAAACAGATCCAGATTTTAATGCAATGGAAGAATGGTATGAGGTCATTAATAACTCTGAATATAGGAAAGTGAAAAGAATGATTCATCACTATAATGATTTATTGGATATGATTTTCAAAATTGGTGATAAACAACTTAATGCACTACAGACAGCTGTAGCTAATCATGATTTAAAGATGGTAGATCTATTAATCGAAGAAGGTGTTAATACTGAATATGAAATGCCGGATGGTAATACTATGCTAATGTTCGCTGTAGCATATAATGACTATGAAATAGCAAAAAAATTATTAATGGCAGGAGCTAATACCAAGCATCTAGATAATGCTGGAAATGATATATATCAACATGCACGAAATAATCCAGATATTAAAATGTTAGATATGCTTTATAAATATAACAAAGATGTCTCAGTGCCTAATAATAGAGGTTATACTCCATTGGATTATATCTTAAGAATAGAATATTATTTTGATAAATATGATATAACAATTTGGTATTTAGAACATGGTTCTGATATTAAATATATACTTAAAAATGATCCAATGATTGTCGCTTATATGTATTATACAAATCAAAATAAACTACTTAAATACCTTATACTAAATTATGAAAGTTTTAGAAATCATAAAGATGATTACGGAAATACAATAAGTCATAATGCCGTATCGTATGAAAATGAGGAGATATTAAAATTTATTATTGATAACGGTTTTTTTAAAAATGAACCCAATTTAGAAGGAATTACTCCTATTGAATATGCTCATGAAGATTATCAGACAATGCTTCCTATATTAGAGAAATATAACCTAGACTAGATTATTATAAAATAAAGTAAGAAAATGTGATTTTAAGAGTATAAATGATTGGCTGATGATTTATTTCTTTTGATTATTGGAGTTTATTATCTGATGGATCACTAGAGTTTGATGGTAGAACTGACTTGTTCTACGATCCTGATGGAGATGGCCCATTAGGAGTGGTATTAATAATAGATTTGCTATCTAGTGGTCTAGAATCATCATTTGTAGAATTGAACGGGTTAAAATATAATACTCCAGAAGAGAAAAATGCTGTTGCGAATAGAATGATAGAAATTGGTTTAATTTCTGATGTTGGAAGAAATGATTATGATCAAAATAATCCAGCGACTTAGTTTTTGAATAACCAGACAAATAATGGAATGTTAGTAGGTCAGGCATCTAGTGAATTTTTAAAAGAACTAACAGTAACCCCACGTTTTTCAAAAAACTGATCTATATAATACATTAATTCAACGAGAAGAAGTGAATGAAAAGAGTTCAGATTTATTAGATAAAATAGTTAGCACTTTTATATGTAATCCAAGGAGTTATGATGATTGGAATTATGATGTTGAGTCTGAATATATTGATTCCCTTTTATTAAAAGATCTAGATGTCGATGAGAATCTTTTACCTCAAAATATTCGATCAAGTTCTGACCTAATTGATATGAAAGGGGTCGCCCTATGAATCAAGATAGTTGAAGCATTTACATTTTCAAAGGAACTGCAAGACATGAATGGCTAGAGTTGAATATCTTCGAATCTATCTATCATGCACAAAAACTTGCGGCAAGATGGATGTGGATATACAATAATGAGAGGCCTCATTCGTCTTTGGGCTACATTACTCCTAGAATGGTTTTAAATAATTTTACAAATTACTCCTGTTAATAATGGGGGGATTACAGTAGATGGCCCTACTGGATTCACTGAAGCAATAAATACAGTCGTTCCAAAGACAAATATCCAATTATGCATTGTCCATCAAGTTAGGACCTTATAGAAATATGTGACCTAAAGCACCGTAAATTGGTCGCTAAATATCTCAAGAAAATCTTCTGTTCAATAACTAAAGAATAGATTCAAATGAAACTGGATGGATTCTTGACGAAATGGGATAAATAATATCCGTCTATCAGCATAGGTTGGTATCTGAACTGGTAAATCTGATGACTCTTTTCAGTTATCCCGATGAAATCCGGAAGATCATCTATACGACTAATGCCATAGAATCTCTGTATAGTTTAATCCGAAAATCAATTAAAAATCGGAAGATCATTCCAAATGATGACTCAGCCCTTAAGATAATCTATCTTGCAATTGAACAGGCTTCCAAAAAAGGTCTACTCTACCTCTGAACTGGAAGCTTGCAATGAATATGTGTGCCCCCAATATTAAGGGCGATTTGAACTGTGAAGGATTTGAGCTTTACACAGATTTATTTACAGGCTCGGTTCAAATTGTGATTTATATGTGACTACTAAATTATATTGAAATAAAATAAACTGATGTTTAATATTTTACAGTTTACAAGGGGGGTATTGTATCTATTGTTAGCACTTGTAATAAAGTACAAAACGTCATCTCAGTTGCAGGTGATCTCGTCCTGATTTTCTATAGGAGCCTTGGTTTTTTTATACATTATTCTCCAATACCATTTCACCCATATTTAAAAGGGAACGCTTTAACCATGTTAAAAGTGGTAGGGGTTCAGGACATAGGTAACAAATATCAGATGTCAGAACAAGCATCATCCCCCACTTTTTCTAGGGGTATTTCTTTTTGAAAGAAAGGCTTAAATCCATAAGTCTCTCTATCTATTAATCCTAGCTCGATATAATCAAAATATACAGAGAAGTGTAAATTATCTAGATCATTTATACCAACTGTTACCCCAACCAAAGCTGAACTAATATAAACTTCCGCTCTATCTAGCTTTATATATCCATGGAGACTTACTTTTCTAGTTCTATAGTATATAGGGTACTCTACATCTACTTCCTCTTCTGGAAACACTTTGCTCGATTTTTGGTATACATCAGCTGGACATTTCATACCCAAGGCTTCATGAGGACTTATAGTATTAAACTCGTTTCTCCATATATCTAAGCTCTTTTGAACATCAAGCCCTGTCCCAATAATCTCTTTCTGAATCTCAGCCTTTAAATCCCTATACATTCTTTCATGCCCACCATTTTGACTTGGTTTTCCTGGATCAATCCTATGTAACTGTATTCCAAGAGAAACCCACCATGCAGATAAACGGGTTAATCCCCTTATTCCCTTAGCTCTAGCAAAAGGACTACCATTATCACTTTTAATGATCTTAGGTAGCCCATATAGCCTAAATATGCGTGTAAAAGCTTCTTTTACATCATCAGTTCTTGTTGTCGGAAGTGTTCTTGCTTCCAGAATAAAGCAGCTATATTCATCTCGAATGGTAAGAGGTTCACATCTTGCTCGATCCTTTGCATACCACCATCCTTTAAAATCAACCGTCCAAACATCGTTAGGACCAGTTATTTCATAGTTATTATTAATACGATATTCATTAAAGACGCCTCGCCGTTTTCGTTCTATGACAAAGCCAGAGTTTTTTAAAACTCTTTTCACACTACTTAAATCGACAGCCTCATTACCGTGTCTTAAATAGAGGGCATGAATCTTCTTTGGCCCCCATTTGATATGATCCTTTTTAAGTTTAATGATTCGACAAACTGTATCTTCATCAAGCTTGCTAGGAGAATTGGAAGGTGTTTTCGGTATATCTGTTAACCCTTCAAATCCATCTTGTGTATACCTATCTAACCATTTGTAACCTGTCTTACGGCTAATAGAATACTCTTCACATAAAGAACTAAAGCTTTGTTGCCCTTTTTGTGCTCTTAGAATAAATTCCTCTTCCAAATCCATAGTTTTTTTCTCCATCCAGGGCACAGAAACACCTCCAAAGTGTAACGATACCATGCTAAAAGTGTTACCTATGTCTTGACCCTTCCCGAGCAGCAGTACTGTCCCCATCTCCCGACGTCATTTGACAGCATCACCATTCTAGCCTGTCACCTACACCAATCGTCACTTGACAATGATACCAAAACAGCCTGTCACTGACCCATACCCACAAGTGTGGGTAATACTACCTGACACGTGTGGGTGGCACGATCTGACAAGTGTGGGTGACACCAATCTTCAAGTGGGAAATTCCTTAGTCCCCACCTGTGTCTAGCTAAATTCCCCGTTAAGGATAGGGAAATCCGCATTTATCCTGTATGATGTTATTGTTGTGCAAACCCAGCACGACCTCTCTGTCAATCAGGGCTTTGTCTTGTTCCATAACAAGAATGAATCCCCCGGGTTCGAGGTCATCCCCAAATTTAATGGAGTGAAAATTGTTATGAGAAACTTGTCCTTTCTATTTTTACTGATTACT
The DNA here is from genome assembly GCF_000426705.1 of Spirochaeta cellobiosiphila DSM 17781. NCBI lineage: Bacteria > Pseudomonadati > Spirochaetota > Spirochaetia > Spirochaetales > Spirochaetaceae > Spirochaeta > Spirochaeta cellobiosiphila. The sequence continues at coordinate 131,429 of NZ_AUFW01000019.1, read as the reverse complement.
TCCTATGCCTTCTGTGATAATTACGAAGATAGGAACCTAGTCTTTATTAATGGTGGGGAATTTATGATGGGGACGAAGGAAAGTGCTCATAAGGTTAAACTATCTGACTTTTATATGTCCAAAACAGAAATTACAATTGGTGATTGGAGAATCTATTGTGAAGAGAACAACATCGATATGGAAGCGTATTTAATTGATATAAGAAATGAAGCTGGGTTTCATATTAAAACCGTTATAGACGACAATTTACCAATGTTCGAAGTTAGCTGGGTTGATGGGATCAAATATTGTAATTGGTTGAGTACAAAGAAGGGATTAGATCCAGTCTATGAAGTAATTGTGGCTGATGTACAAAATAAAGAGATCGATGTTAAATGGAATAAAAGAAGCAATGGCTATAGGCTTCCTACTGAAGCGGAATGGGAATATGCGGCAAGAGGCGGAAGCCATTCCAAAGGGTATTTATTTTCAGGTAGTAATAATATCAATGATGTCGCTTGGTATCATGATAATGCTAATTTAGATCCTCATTCTGTGGGACAAAAGAAAGCAAATGAGCTTGGACTTTATGACATGACAGGTAATGTAGCTGAATGGTGTTGGGATTATTTTGATTTGGATTATTACAAAAACACCTCTTATGAAGATCCTGCAGTATCTGATACAACTAAAATAGATGAAGATCCAGCCATTAGAAAAGTTTATCGTGGTGGTTCTTATGTTTTTTTTAAAAGATGGGCCACAAACTATTTTAGGGTTGGTACTGATTTTTATGATGTGCTTGATGTAGGATTTCGGTTGGTAAGAAATAAGGATAACTAGAATAAAAGTAAAAGCCCACAAGATGTGTTTTGCCTTAAAAGCATCGCGCCAAGGCTTCGGAACCTTCCTAAATCATTCTGACATATACCACCATCCACAGCTGTAGATATGAGTATATGTCAGAAGTATGTCTGTCCTTATTTAGCTTCTGAAAGCTCTTTAATCTCTTTTTCAAAATCGATAATATTTGTTCCAGTCTTCATATTCATTTCTTTTGAAAAAATAAAGCCATTAACATTTATCATCATTTTTACCTTCTCAATAGGTACATTGATTTTGGTGACATTATAATAAGTCTTATTAAAATTCTCACTTTCAACGGTTACAGAATAACTTTTAGAAAAGATGTTTTTAATTTCTAAAATGCAGGCTTCTTTTTGTTGGACATACTCAATATTAACAGGTTCCTCAATTGAGGTAAGCTTGAATGTTCCTGAATAATCCAGGTGACCTTTGGTGGAAATAACATAATTAAACAGACCCAATTCACAGCTATAATTATTTATACCAGGCTTGGCATCTCTGTATTTTTTCCCATTAACAGTTAATTCAACCTTAAGGTCTGTTTTATTGTCTAAAACCAGAGTGCCTTGTTCTTCATTGCCCACATAATATTGATTGGCATAATCAATTTGTAAATGATTATCTTGTATTGTGAAGGTCATGAATTTTTCATTTTCTATTAGTTCTTGCTTATACCAATAATTATCGTTCAATTTATCGAGAGTTCTATAGGTAGAGTTTTGACTGTAAGGATTCCATACGTTAAACATGACCAGATCTTCTTTATCTGTGTAGGATCCATTACAATTATTATCAAGTAATAATATATTAACCTTCTTCTGACCAAATAAGGCCTGTTGTGTTTCTTCAGCAACTACATAGCTTGGGTTCTGTACATAATAGCTTGTTTTCTGACCATCTATGACCTTGTAAATATACAAGGACAGTCTGTTATTCCTGACAGGGAATTTATAGTATTCAAATTGAGGTATGCGGTACTCATAAACTGGATAGGATTCCCATTCCATTTTGGTGACTGGAACTGTTCGAAATTCGTTTTCAGTATAAAACTCTGTTTTGAATGAAGTACTGGAAGTTCCATTTGGCCCAAAGGTTGTAACTGGAACGGAGCGTGTCTTCGTCACCATGACAGATTGAGTTTCAAAAGTAGTTTTGGAAACCCATCTCATTTTGTATGTGAGCACTCTATCTAATGTCGAAATATCATAATAAATATCATTAGATGAAGTTTCTAGGTTTAGTACATCGTGGTGTTCCTTCCCAGAGCTGATAATTAAATTTTCATCTTCTGTAAGTTCTATGGTATATGTGGTATTGTCGAAAGTAAGAGAACTCATTCTTTTATCATTTTCTGTATGAAATACAAGCTTGTAACTTTTTAGATTAGGTGTTGTCCATTGATAATCTTCGAATATACTAGGATGTGTTGTTGATAGAATATTTCTACTGACTTTCTCTTCATATTTATCAGGCCACCTAACAATGTTTTTACTCCCCAGGAAAGTTGAGCAGCTTGTTAGACTCAATAATAGGGGGAGTAGAATTTTTGAATAATTCATGTTTCCTCTTTTTAATGTAATTTACATGCTTTTACATATATAGGAGATCTAATAAAATTAAAAGACCTATGACACAGGAGACCCTATGCCCCCATTCTACACATTAATAACATCAACCTTGCTTGCTTTCTGTATTTATCTCATTGTCCATCACACAAGCAAACAACTAAGCGTCGATGGTGAATACCCTCGATTAGGCCTACGCCTCATTGCTATATCTCTACTGTTACCAGTTCTGGTGCTAGTGTTTTTCTTTTTTCTCTTCACAGCGACCTTCGTTATTATCCTCATACAGCTGGCCTTTCTGGCAGGAGTATGGGTCTGGTCCCATTGGATTCAATTTAAAAGGGAAGTAAAGGATCATAAGTCCTCTCTGGATAAGTAGTCTTTTCTTATAAAATTCCCCCACATTAAGTTCATCTGCCCTTATACTGTCGGGCAAATAGAAAAAGGAAATCAAAATGTTGTTTATTTACTCTTTTACAGGCTTTGTTATAGCCCTTTGTTCCCCTCTTATCGCTATTATATCCTGTAGTTTGATCTTTGGATATTTTGTTCGTCGATCCATTATGCTAAAGGTTGCCTGGGTATGGATAGGGATTTTTCTCTTCTTTTCTTTGCCCTATTATGGGGAGTTTATTCTCATCTATCCTTATGTGGTGGTTTATCTTCTAATTGTATTTATTCTCATAATATTGTCACTCCTTCATATCAGTAAACGGAAGTATTACACCAGCTTAGATATCCTCTTATCTTTGTTAATGGGAGTCGGTATGTTTTTGATTACCACTGACTATACCCAATGGGATTATGGTGATGTCCCTTTAGGGATATTCATGCTAAGTCATGCTGTATTACTTAAGATGTATATAATGATTAAAATGCCTTATATGATTCCTTCAGGACTGATGACTATTGTAGTAGGTTCACTGGGATGGTTCCGAATAATGACAAGAACCATAGGGGTTTATGGGGCTATAAAATCTTCTTACATCATGGTTGTGAGTACAGAAATCGTTCTATGGGGAATTCTTTTATTCTTTGGACTCTTGTGTAGAGGCACTGATCCTGATTGTGATACAATCAGCAAGAATAATCCATTTGTAAAAGGTGGTACTACATGACAATTACAGAATTACAAAAGCAACGTATTTTGTTAGCTAAAACGGAACCTGTGAAATCAAGTGTGATAGGTATGTTAGTAGCAGAAGCTAAAAAATTAGCAAAAGAAGCTGGTGAAGATCCAGGGGAAGCACATATTCAGCTTGCGGCAAAACGTCAATTAAAAGCAACAGAAAAGACTATTGATACACTTAAGGAACATGGTCAAGACACTGCTCCTTCAGAAGCGGAAGTTGTGATTTTGAAAGAATTTCTCCCCCAGAAGATGTCCGAAGAGGCTCTTACTATTGAAGTAAAGAAAATCATCGAATCTCTTTCTGAAGAAGAAAGAACTATGAAAAGCAAAGGAAAAGTAATGGGCCAATTAAAGAAGTTCGGCGATACCGTTGATATGGGTATGGCTGCCAAACTCCTAAGCCAGTTACTTAGCTAATCATTCTTTAGGGGAAGGGGCCTCTTCTAAAGGGAGGCCTTGTTTTTCATCCACCTTAGCCAATAATATGGCACCGATCAAAAACAGAATTAACAAAGATAGTATTCCAAATCTATTACTCTTTGTGATAAGAGCCACTAAGCCTATAAGCAATGGGCCTAATATGGCAGCAAACTTACCTAACATGTTGAAGAATCCAAAAAACTCTCCAGCCTTTTCTTCAGGAATGAGTCTTGTATAATAACTACGGCTTAAGGCCTGAATCCCTCCCTGGAATAACCCAATCCCTATGGCCAGTAGATAAAAATGTAAGCTGGTCTTCATAAAGAATCCTGCCAGGGTGAGAAGGGCATAGGCTCCTATGGCGATGATAATAGCTTTTTTTATACCTATCTTAGTCCCTAACATATTGTATAGAATGGCAGCAGGAAATCCGACAAATTGAACCAGCAAGAGGGCCGTCACCAATCCTGAAGCGGGAAGGCCGATACTGCTTCCATAATCCACGGACATACGGATAATCGTATCCACACCATCTATATAAAACCAATAAGCGAGAAGAAATAATCCCACCATCTTTAATTGTCTGATATGGGCAAAGGTATTTTTTAATTGTTGCCACCCGGCTTTTATACTCTTATGTATCGGAAGAGCTTTTTCCCCATGACCTTCAGGAACAAAAAGAAAGAGGGGAAGGGAGAATAGTGTCCACCATATGGCTACAGATAAGAAGGAGAGCTTTATTCCCTGTACTTCATCTGCGATGTGAAAGAGAGAAGGAAAGGTATACATCATAATGTTGACCAGGAATAATAATCCTCCTCCAATGTAACCTAAACTAAATCCCAGGCTTGATACAAAGTCAATCTTCTTTGGGCTGGCCACATCAACCAATAGGGAATCGTAAAAGATGTTACTACCTAAGAATCCCACAATACCCAAGATGTACGCAAAGGCAGCCATTTGCCATTGTCCCTGTCCAATAAGATACAAACAGGCTGTCCCTAACACTCCTATAAAGAGAAAAAACAAGAGAAATCGCTTCTTTCCTCTGCTTTTATCGGCTATCGCTCCCAGGAAAGGGGCAATAAGAGCAATGAATAAACTGGCTACTGAATTCGTCCAGCCTAAATGAAAAGTACTATAGGTAGGATCAACAGAGGTGCTCCAGTAGGACTTAAAAAATACTGGGAAAAACCCAGCCATAACTGTCGTTGAAAAAGCACTATTAGCCCAATCATAGAGGCTCCAGGAGATGATCTGTTTTTTTGAATCTTTCATAAACTTCGATGATAGGCTATGACAGGGAGTCTAGACAATAAAAATTGAAAAAGTTTAACATAAATATAATAATAAGGATTATATGCGAACAATGACCATCAACCCTGATTCTAAATTTTCAGCTTCCTGGGATTTAATTGTCTTTATCTCTTCCCTTTACGTAGCCATTACAGTCCCCCTTTCTTTAGTCTTCCCGAACTTGAACCCCATAATAACGATGATAGCTGATAGCATTGTCACGATCATCTTTGGTCTGGATATCCTTTATAATTTGAACCTTTCCTTCCAGGTAGAAGGTAAATTGGTTAAGGATCGAAAGCTCATCGTTAATCACTACCTGAGGCATTGGTTTCTTATTGATATACTTGCTTTCATTCCCTTTGGATTAATATTAAAAGGCCTTCCTCTCTTCCAATTGGGACGAATCATTAAAGTTTTACGTGTGGTTAGAGTTCTCAAACTGATTCGGGTGATCAAAACCATTCAGGGAGAAGTCAGTCAACGGATGAACCCTGCTATCTTACGAATGATTGTACTACTCTTTTGGTTCTTGATGGTGGCTCACTTCATTAGTTGTGCCTGGTTAGCTATCAATCCTAATGTGGCCGGTAATAATGAAGGGGATAAGTATCTTTATGCCTTCTATTGGACCATAACGACTATTACCACTATTGGATATGGTGATATCACTCCCCAGACGAGAGGTCAGGTTCTGTTTGTTATTATCATTGAAATCTTAGGTGCTGCTATGTATGGTCTTCTCATTGGTAATATTGCCAACCTTATTGTTAATATCGATGTGGCTAAAAACCAATTTAAAGAGAGGCTTGAAAGGGTTAACACCTTTTTAAAATACAGACGTATTCCTCATAAGGTTCAGCGAAAGATCAATGACTATTACCAGTACTTATGGGAAACGCGAAGAGGATATGAGGAGACTCAGGTCCTCAATGATCTGCCGGAACCTCTTAAAATGGAGGTCAGCCTCTATCTTAATATGGATATCATTAAAAAAGTCCCTCTCTTCAAGGAAGCCAGTAAAGAGTTCATCCGTGACATTATTGTTAACCTACTACCAGTCGTCTATTCCCCTGATGACTATATTGTAAAGGCAGGTGAATTAGGGGCAGATATGTTCTTTATCAGTAAGGGGTCCGTACAGGTCCTGTCACCGAATGAGCAAATGGTTTATGCCACTTTAACTCAAGGACAATTTTTTGGAGAGATGGCTCTTCTTCTAAGTGTCCCCCGTACAGCTACCATTAAAGCCCTGGAGTATTGTGATCTTTACCGACTGCCGAAGGATGTCTTTACCCAAGTTCTGCAGCGTTATCCTGATTTTGAACAGACCATTTTACAACTCACTAAGGAGAGGGAAGAGGCTAATAAAATGATCAAAAAGAAGGGTAAAAAAACTTAGAATTCTTTTATTCCAAATGTATTGACCAAATAAAGCTAAGTTGTTATATTTCACGAGCGTTACGGGATGTAGCCTAGTGGCTAAGGCGCCTGCTTTGGGAGCAGGAGATCGCGAGTTCGAGTCCCGCCATCCCGATATTTATGCGCTCTTAGCTCAGTTGGATAGAGCAACGGCCTTCTAAGCCGTAGGTCGCACGTTCGAATCGTGCAGGGCGTAATGACCCTTAAACCTTTGCTTGACAACGGTTTAAGGGTTTTTTTATGTTTAGTGAAAATCGGCTGTTTTGGCCGATTGTCATTCTATTGTCATTTTTCAATTTCTCATAACACCAAAAAAAGTGAGAAAATACAGTGAAAGATAGTAAAATAATCAGAAATAAATGGGATCCTTCAGCCTATACAGAAGAATCCAGAAAGTATGACTCTCCAGAAGATGAAATCATCAATTTATATAATGAAATTGAAGAAAGATTCACAAAAGCAGCCCAAGATTCAATGTCGAATATTTTCCGAATAGGTGAGATCATTTTTGATCAAAAGAAAGTGTTGCCACATGGAGAATTTACTCCATGGGTAAATGATAATTTACCTTTTGGAGTACGACAGGCTCAACGTTATATTTTAGCTTATCTTAATAAGGATCAATACAATCCAAGTCTTGAACTTAATCTAAAAAGCTTTTTAGCACTCCTAAAAACTAAAGATAGTAATAAGATCGATAAACCAAAATCGACTAAGTCTATTTATGATACAGATCGAAAGATTGATTTCACTAATGAAGAAGTTAAGATAGGTGATTCTGTTTTAATTTCAAGAGATAGATTAGATAAGATCATCAGTTCTGGAAATGATGTCTATATTATTGAAATACAAGATGAAGGTGAAAAAAAGGTTATTGAAAGAGCATTGAAAATGCATCGAGAAGGCAAATAACATTAGTTCAAAATTGAAAAGTATTGAGCGATAGAAAATGGTGTATAGATTTTGTATCATTGATAAGAAAAGTAGTCGTGTCCAAGCGCTTGGACACGAAAATACATTGTGTATTTAATGCGTTATTAGTACACATATTGTATTAATTGTGTAGTGAAGTGCAAGCGCTTGCACTCGAGTTATTTTTTACTAGTAACAGAGTTTGATAAGGCATTAGTAACAGCTCTTTCTCCAAAATAGAAACCAATCACAATCCAAACCATTACCCACCATTCAGAAGGCATTCCTTTGACTAACTCGAAAGCACCTGTTCCTTTCATATATCTCCAGAAGTCCAATCCAAAGATAATACCCACCTGACCAAGTACAAGATAAGTGAATAATGGCCTAACTAAAGACCTGGCAAGCAGAATAGGCCTAGGTAGGTCTTTTGCCTCCCCTTCATATTTCAATGTAAAGTTTTGAAACGAATTGGACATCTTTGAAATAGTTTCCCACATCTGTCCTTCAGCCTGAGACTTAATTTGTTCTATCTTAACTTGTTCTTCAGGAGGGAGTTTTCCCTTTCCCGCATATATGATTTGCTCTGTAGCTGAGCCTATTCCCTCAGCTCCATCCTTTATTGTTTTTCCTACACCAAGAAAGCTAGCTATATCAAATCCCATACTTATACCTCGAAACCTATATTCACATAATTACCATAATCTCTATCAAAACCAGATTTAAGGCATACGCCATTTACTGATCTATTCCAATAGAAATCAAAGTTAGCCTTGGTTAAATGGCGGTTCTCTGGAACAATGTCATAAGCAGGATGAAACTTCCATTCACTAACTTTTCCATTTCTATATTTACCATAATCAATGGTTCCAAAATGTGACGTAACAAAAAGCGGTGTATTAAAGAAATCGTCTTGAAGAAAATAGTAGAATTGGCGGCAAACAGATTCAAGATCTGTAATGTTATTCATTATGTCTTTCAAATGATAAACATCTTTTTTGTATCCTTGGACAATGTCAGTATGAACATGAGCACCTTTAGAACTTCCAGTGTTTCCCATTCTACCAATCTTTGTTCCATAACTAATTATTTCCCCTTCCTGTAGCAGAGAAGGGGAATCCATGTGACAAAATCTTATAGTCATCCTCAAAATAAATCCCTCCTAAAATAGCTTGTCCCATAACCCAAATATTATTGTTGATACTACTGCCAAGAAATAAACCCAGTTCTTAAATCTTTCTTGACCTGTTCTTTTTGATTCTTTAATTGCAGTAAGGACTTCCTGTTTCACTGAGAGAACATCCTTTTTTGTTGCAAAATTTATTGATTGATCCTCTAGTTTAACTATCCTACTTCTAAGCCCGTTATCACCATTAGGACCATGAAGAAAATCCCATAGTCTTTTGACTTCTGCCCAGAGTTTACCTATTTGTTTGTCTTGTTCTCTGTCTTCATCTCCCATAATGTATCCTAACCAATTTCTTTCTCAGATAGAAATGGACGTATACCAATAATAATATTTGCTGAAAACTCATCATTACACGTTTCTAGTGTTTCTCTTGAAAATGGAGAGTCTGTTATTTCAACTTCATTATTGATTAGTTCTTCTATTTCGATAGAATCATCAAGTTTGGATATTAGAGAATTGTATTTTCTTGCTTGTGTTTCGATTGATTCCAGAAACTCTAGATAGTTTTCAGCAGAGCTAAAACTTTTTGCTTTTATATTTGATAGAACCTTAAATGCACCACTTTTTATTAATACTAAAATTTGACCATATGTCACCCTCATAATAACCCTTCCCTTAAAAAATTATTAATATCTATTTTCTAATATTAGCTTTGACCACCCCATTCATAATTCATTCAGATATATTCTTCAGTTAGTTCAAACGCTCGCTCTCTTATATTTTCTGGTGTAATCACATAACTAGGCGTATTCGGACTATTCTCACTACAAGAAAATAAGAATAGAGTGCTAAATATAAATATGTATATTAATTTTTATTCATTATCCACCTACCATGCTATATAATGCGCTTGGCTTACAAGCCCTCCATCTCCAGCTACTATATTTCTTTTTGATACTGCATAATCAATTGAATCCGAAGTTGAATAATAATTTAGCTGTATGGTGTTACTAGACAACCTTTCTATGAAACAAGCAATTCCAGGTCTGGAACGTCCAATGTGATCATTAATAAAATGCCCTCCTCCTGTTAACATTAATTTATCACCAATATCTGGTATTCTATCACCGAATACGTTATACCAATCATTTTCTGTTTTTCTTGTTGTTACACCCCAATAATCATTTATCTGATGCCCCTTTCCTGAGTAAATCCATCCAGGAGTCTTTAGAAATTCTTTTGACAGTACAGTATCTGGATCTCCAGAATCATTATAGCTTGCAATAAAACTGCTAGCATATATTCCAGGAGGGTATGAAAAAGTATTTGCTCCAAATTGAAAAAAACCACCAAGTTTTACAATACTTTTTGAGTCATCAATTTCTATGGTTGTCAACTTAAGAGCCCCATCTCCTTTTAAATACAACTTTTTCACTGCGGCTGTATCTCCTATAAAACCTTTAGCATAATGATATAATTCAGAGTATAGGCACCCGTGTAAACCTATTCTATGACCCACAATTCCATCCTTCGCAAAAAACAATTGATCATCGTTTCCATAAGGAATTTCGTCTCCATAATGATATCCAAATCCAGTTAATGAATCTAAGGTCTTATTACTTTCCCCAATTGTATAAATAATTTTATCAAACTCAGCCCCTTTTTTATCTGCTACACCTACAATTCCTTCTATGATATTTTCTGATTCAATCATATTAGTTTCAAAATAATTCGCAGTGACAATTCCTTTAGCGGAAATTGAAGTGTTAAATATCCACTCACCAAGAGATGAATCAAAATGTAATGCTTTACTTTCATCATTTAGAGGCTCAATTACCATCTTGGCATCAGGTTCAATTTCCTCATATATTTTCGAACCGTTTGAAGTCAGGTTGATGGGGCCATCGAAGTACCAATTAGAATCAATTCCTATATAACCAGCTCTTACATTTGCTGCATTTCCTGAATAGAACTCAAAACTTTGTGCAGACATTTTCATTGTGGAAATAGTTGAAGTTCCAATCTGATTTACAAACAACTTTTCACCAATTAGGAGATCGGAATCAATTGTCATATCTCCTTTTAAATGAATACCTTCTTCATTCAATAAGAAGAGACTATCCCAATCTCCCTCAGTATATTTTTGAAAAGCTATATGTGTATTGATTAATAGAGAGCGGACATCTCCTTCTTCTGGTTCATTGTTCAGATAGAAAGCTAAACCTTCAAATGATATTTCCCTTTTAATGTCTGCATACACATCAAGACTAATAGCTTCTAGTCCAACGGCATTAGCTTGAATAGCTTGGGAAGTAACAGAATCGTTTTGAAGCTCTTCAGATGAAATAGAGTTTGTGGCTAATTCCCAAAGTCCTGTTTCAGTATTAAGTGTAAGTTTTCCTTTAGAAAAGGCATTGTTCAACACTTCACCTGAAACAGAACCAGCTCCTAACTCTCCTGAGTATATGGGCTTTACTATGACTCTCTTTGTGTCTGACCAATCACCTCTCGGTGAGTCTTCATCACCAGGATAAACCGCCACCCTTACCCTAAAGCAATAGATAGTAGGATTTACAATCCCATTTTCTTCATCAAGGTTAAGTTTGCCTGTAGAAAAGCATTCTGCATAAGCAACAGTAACAGAGTTTGTGTTCCCTAAGCCTCCATCAATGGAGATAGATTTCCACTCTAGGTCACCATCTGAATCTTCAGCAATTTGTATTTCATAGAAGAACTTTCCGGTTAATAATACTGGACGATCCCAGGATAATAGAATGGATAAGCCTGTAGCCTGTCCATATACATTTTCTATTTTCCCTTTGTTTGTGAGCTTTTGGGGATCTTTGAAATATCCGTCTTCTTCGCTTTCCCATCCAACTTGGATTTCATCATAGCTTGGTGTGTTTCCTAATTTCTTATTTAACTGGTCCATAAAGAGAAGGTTAGATGATCGGCCATTTGTACTGGATGTTATGGGGGTGTAGATTTGAGCATTCCCCAAGCTCTCTAAAGTGTAAATGGAAAAATCATATTCTTCATTCATGGTTATATTAGATATTCTTCCAGATAAATTGAGAACGTCATTAAATCCAGTTATTAAAGTGGTAAAGCTAACTATAGAACCGAGTGAATATTTGGCTCTAGATTTGAACTTAATGAGGGTAGTGTAGCCATTTAGTCTATTTGAAATATAGTTTGATAAATTAGAGGCACTATTCAAATCATAAATGTATTTTGTTTCATATTCTTTACGATTTGAGCCATCTATAAAATCGACAATAGATTCTTGAATGTTCTTTCTGTATAAGGCATCTCCACGAATATCCATGTAATATAGTCGTTTAATTTCTGTTGTCGGATTACGTAACAATATTTGAGCCCTTTTTGCTTCATATATCTCTTTTTCGACTGTAATACCAAGATCAACACTATAGTCTAAATATTGATTCCAAGTGGTTAATAAAGAAATATCATCATTCTCTAATAGGGCATCTCCTGATAAATAGGGTAGATCTAGCCACTTATCATCATATTTTTGAAAGTGGTCCTCTGCGAAACCTAGAAGAGGGTAGTATTCACCACCTCCAAGCATTTCTCCTGTTCTATTCCCTTTAGAATCATAGGGGGTGTTTTCGCGATATAAAAGAACATCCTCTATTTCTGCCAACTCAGACCATTTTATGTTGATGCCTGTAAACTCATTTTGTACTGATTCAATTGTTAGACTATCCGCGATAATATTCTTAGGTTCAATTGAGTATTGATCACTCTTGGACTCACCCCAATTATAGAGATAGAATTGACCCAGAGCATTCAAATTGAATACATAACCATACTCATATAATAGAGTATCCAAAATGGAACGATATTGAGAGTCTCCGGCTGTGAGTGTAAAGTTTCTAAGTTCTACATCAATTAGATCTGTAATTGTGTTTATATAATCATCTTCGTAACCAGCTAATGAGATTAATTTATGAACAATTGATTCTTCTGTATTATCAGGATTACAAACTTTGAAATTATCCCAACTAATACTTAGATTAATATCCTTGTCTAGAAGATAGGAGTTATCAAAGATTTCAAGATTAATCCAACCTGTAGTTTTCCCAATAGCCAATCCAGTATTGGCTTCAACATAGCCTGTAAACACTGGGTTATTGTCTAAATCTATAACTCTAGCCTTGATGGTTCCTGTTCTAATTAAAAGATTTTGAGCTATGCCAGAGTTATATTTGATAGCTGTTCTATAAGAATTAATGGCAGACCTAAGGCTAGAATTATAAAGAACCTGGTTGATTTGGGTCTGTCTTAAATCTACTAGATCTGAGATTTCTATTTCATTAGATTCTTCAGGAAATTGGAGGTAGATTCTATGTATCATCCTGCAATCCTTTTTCGATTTAGATTATTCTCAATGGCTTTTATCTTTGAATAGAGGTCTTCAATTCCTACAATAGAACCATTTAAGTTAATGGTTATATTTTGTTGGTTACCCCCAAGCTGTTGGCTTTCTTGATCTAGTCCATAAAGATTTTGCTTTTTACCTACTAGAGTGTAATCACCACTTTTTATCCCTTCATTGAAGGTTTTGGGGATAATTCCTTCTCCTTGGTGAACCATGGCAAACATATCCTTAGGGACATTTGAAGTCCCTACATCGAATCCAAAGAACTTTTTAACAGACTTTACCACTGAACCAACAGTGTCAGTTACTGCTTTAATTGGACTGAGAGCCGCATCCAAAGGTCCATCGGCTTTTTTAAATTCTACATTATTTAAGGAAGCAGCTAACATGGCTTGAGATTCTATTAGCTCAATATTAGATTGAATTAGTTCTTTTTGAGATTCTAATTGTTCCAGTTGTAAGTCGCTAGCGGCTTCAACAGCATCTGTCCTTTTTTCTTCTTCTTCCTGTAAATCTTTGAGGGTGTTTGTATAATCTGTTTGGGATATCAAATTATTGTCTAATTCTCTACGAAGAAGATAGATTTCATTGTCATACCACTCATCTATAGCAGATAGTAATTCTTGTCGTTTTTCCTTTTCCGTATCTATTTGATCTTCAATTAGTTCAAGTGATTTTTCTGCTCTTTCTTTTTCTTTTTCCGAGGCTCCATTCCATATGTAATCAAGCCTATCATCTAATCCAGAAAAGGCATTTGAGTTAAATTTGGTAAAATTACTTCGAGTCCCAAAACTTGTTATATACTCAATAGTCGCTACTATGTTATTTCCAGCCCACATGAATATATCAGCAAGGAACTTAGTTGGTGTTTGTATTATTTCTATCGCTGAAACTAGCACCTTGATTGCAAAACCAGCCGCTCTAATAGGAGGTACTAAAAGCTTGGCAATGTTATTTCCTGCGCTATGTAGCAAGTAGACTACAGGTCGAAGAGCTTCTTCTAATTCAGGACCAATGAGGGAGCGCATTCCTTCAAAAATAGTGGCAAATGGGTTAAGTACTTCATTGACACCTTCAATGGAAGTTGCAAAATCTACAAGGGCTTGTACTATCAATGTAATAGGATCAGCCCCAGTTGCTAGCTGCCCAACTTCTCCAAGCTCCCCACTTTCTGCTGAGTTTTTTGCGTAATCTGTCATTGACTTGTCAGAGTCTGACATCTTTGACTTTATATCTAAAGCATCTTCTAGTTGAGATACTATAATTTCATACTTCTTTATTTCTTCATCTAAAGCCTGGTTTGATAAATTGTGGCCAGTTGTCTCTAGTTCAATGAGCTTTTTTCTTGCTGTGGCTAGAGTCTCTTCCTGGATAGATATTTTATCTAATTGTTCAGATGCATCTTTATACATCTGGTCTAACATAGAGCTTTCATTAGCAGATTCAAGCAAGTTATAGGCTTCTACCAATCTTTGTATTGTGTTGTCATCTATTCGGAAAGCCTGGTCTATTTGATCTTTAGGAATAGTTAGGAGTTTTTGGATAACGGCTTTTATTTTTTCTTGCTTAGCCCCAACTAGATCAAACTCTTCACCTAATGATTGAGCTATAGCTGATTGGGTTTCTAATCCTGTATTAATTGTTTCAATGAATGATTCCGCATTAGCCGCCCCTGTTCCTTGTCCAAATCCGAGGATATCTTCAGACCAGTCACGCCATGTTTTCCCTTCATAAGGATCTTCTTGTTTTTCTGGGGTGATTATTCCTTTTCCTGATTGTAATTGGTTAAGTCGGTCCTGCATTTCTTTGAGATCTGGATTAATTAACTCAAGATTCTCGAGGGCTTTCTTGAGTACTTCCACATCACCTGAGGCAATGGCTATTCTTAAATCCTTTCCTCCAAGACCTTCTAGCAACTGGCCCATATCATTGGTTATGCTATCAACCGCCGATTCAAATTGTTCTTCGACTGTGTCAAAAGTATCCCACCAATCACCCTCACCAATGCCACTGTTTAAGTCATTTAATGCGGATTGTATCGAAATCTTTGCGCTTTCTGTTCTTGTTTCGTCGAGTTTTTTGAGTTGTCTAATTTGATTTTCAAGTGAGTAAGCTTCATCAGCTTTTTTAAGAGCTTCGGCCCAATTCTCTGTGGCTTTCGCGGCTTCATAGATGCCCTTACTCATACCATTCATATAACCTAGGTCTTCATAGGAAGTGGCATTTTGAAGTACTTTCTTCTTGGCTTCATCTAACTCTGAAAAGTCAAAACTTCGTTCTCCTCTTATCTGTTTTAAAAAGGCTACATAATTCTTGGATAATTCTGTTAAGGCATCGAGAGCTTCACCTGCTCCTTCAATAGCTGGTTCAAAAGTGGTAGCTCCTGCAATCTTAACATTGTCCATAGCTGTGGAGAGTTTACCTGAAAGGGTAGTGGAGAGTTCTTTCATTCCATTATGGAATTGTCCACCTTCAGAAGTCATACTTTTAAAGGCCTGATTTACATTATCAAAGGAGACTTTGCCTTGGGTAACCATTTTCAGAAGATCACTCTTTGAGACATTTAGCTGTTTTGATAATTCATCAAGTATAGGAATCCCTGCATCAATGATAATATTCAATTCTTCCATTGATGCTTTTCCCTTTGTTTGGATCTTTCCAAAACCTCTGGCTAAGGAATCTAATTTTTCCTGGTTTCCTAGAGCCGTATCACCTAACATTTGGATTTGAGGTATTAGGTCCTTTATTTCTGTTCCATAGCTTCGTAGGGTCTTTGTTGTGTTGGATAATCCATCCATCTGTAAAGGTGTGTTAGCGCTGAACTTTTGGAGCTTTTCAAAGTAACTAGCCCCTTTAGCCATATCCTTAAAGAGAACGCCAAACTCTTTTCTATATCTTTCAAACTCAGCGGCGCCTTTCATCCCAGCAACAGTGACTGCTGTTAACGCGGCCACTGTTCCCAATGCTGCTCCTTGTCCGGCTTTTTTAGCAACAGCTAAGGCTTTGTCTTGGATAATAAGTTTTTTAATTTGAGCTTCATTCTTTTTATAGGTGATTGATAGTTTCTTAATGGCTTTATCGTTAGGATCAATACCACTTTTGATCATCCTTTTGATTTGGCCGGATAACATATTGTTTGTGGTTCTCAAGGAGGACATTTGCCCTCCCATATAATTAGCCGCTGTGGCTGATCTTAGAAGACGAGTTTCGAAGCCTCTGAGATCTGATTCTTTGGCGGAGTTCTTGAACTTTTGCATAACATCTTCTGTATAGCTCAGTTCATTTCCGAACTTTTTCATATCTTCAATAGCTTTTTTGGATTGTGCAATAATCTCTAGTTCTATTTTAGATGCCATTTCCTTCCCTTGATCTTTTCAACTCCCAAGATTCAAGCTTTCGCTTTTCTGACTCAAATGCCATCAATATTTGAATGACAATTGGTCTTTCTTGGTTCGTTCCCTTCCCATTTGGCAATACACCAAGAAGGTTAAACCTTTGGTATATCTCTAAGGCTTCAAAAAACGCCTCAGTCTTGTATTTCTTTACTTCTTTACGCCTTATCCAGAAACCTGGACAGAGGACTATTCCTTCTGAGAATTCTTCTCGCCAGTCTTCTTTGAACCATCCAAGATAGGCGAGGCAGAATCCTTTTTTAAGTCTTCAACTTCCTCTTCTTCTAGTTCATCCTTGAACAGTTCTCCTTCTAATTCAACTAGTAGGGAATAAGCATCATTTCCTCTGGTATTGAATAACTTTTCACCATTGTCAATTTTTACCTCTCCCACAAAGAAGTTATCTATAGAAGGAACATGATCTGTCATCAATTGTTCCGTCTGAGTCATCGTGGTGATTCCTTCCGTATTTCGATCGTACTGAAAGGTTCTAAGCTTCTTTTTTTTCCCATTTGTCAGTCGCTTGAGGGTTACAATGACTTGCTCGGAAGCTGGTAGATCACGATTCCCATTGAACTTGGGAATATAGGTTTCTTCCAAATTGGAAGAGATAGAGGTATAGTTTTTGGGAGCGTTAACTCTCATTATTATCTTCTCCTTTTTTAGCAGGTGATTTGGTTGTCTTTTTTGGGTTCATATCGACTCGGATACTAGCTTCTAGTACATAATAATCAGGACCCTTATAGACCTTATTTATGTCCGCATTTTCGATTTCCTTGCCATCACTATTGAATAGTTTTCCTTCTTTATAGGCTAACTTCATCAAGCGGCCACCTTACGATAGTAGACTAGAGGCTTTTGAGAACCATCAACATCATAGTTGAAGTTAAACTCTAATACTCCCTCCATGGGTTTTTTCAAGCTTCCCCCATTGATCATACAAGGTTTGAATATGGTGACTTCTACCTTACCAATTTCGGTTGTTTCAAAAAGGGTAGTTGCAAACCAAAGAACATCAGAGTTTACAGATTTAAAGGTGTAGGAGCCTGCTCCATCATCTTCGATACTAGGGAAGAACTTATTTAGTAAGTTCTTGGCGGTTTCATCTGTTGACTCATAGATGGCATTTAGAGTTCCAGAGTTCTTGGAAAACTTTGCAGGTACGTAAGCATAGTTTTCATCAATCTGTGTGGTAGCATCCATATTTTCTTTGGAAAAAGACATGTCCATATCTTTAGCAATTCCCATTTTGCTGAATACCCATTCTGCAATACTGTCCCCTGTTGCTAAAGTGATGTCTGTTGAACAGTAAAAAGGATATCCAACAGGAACAGGCTCTGGTAGTCCACTTCCTGCCCCTTTAGCTAAGATCTTATAGAAGGAGTCTTTTGTAATCTGGGTAGATCCATCACCTACCACTTTAGCCCCTTCTGTTAGATGGTATATGAATCCATCTTTACCAGAATTCCTCATTTTTATCCTTCCCTTGAAGCCTCTGTAGTAAAATCCATTAATACCACAGGCTTTCCTTTTGATTTGGCTGAAAAGGGGATTGGTTCAACGGTAATATCCTTACAGTCGATAACAACCCCTCCTAAATGGTGATCTTTAGTCAAAGTTTTAACTAAAGCCTTCTGATATAGATATATGTTCTTATTCTCTGAATTAGGAAGAATGATATCTATATATATCTTGTTCTCTTGTTCAGATACCCCATGGTGTACTTCTCCTGAAGCAATAGCCATGGCAGGAAGATCATTGTCATCATTAGACTCAAAAGTATTCAGGGAATAGCTTTTGCAGTCTATAAGGCTCAGGTTGTTTAGTTCTTCGGGAAGTTCTTCCTTAAAGTAGGAGAGTATTCCCTTTACCACTTCATTTGTTATGTCATTAATGTAGTTAGTCACTTAACTCTTGCTCCAATATTTTTTCAAAAGCTCTAATCCTGTCTCCTAAGCGTGATTGAACACGAGGTGGAAGTTTTGCCTTAAATATATCCCTTCCAGGTTCCCTTTCTCCTGACCTTAATCTTCTGCCGTTTTCAAATAGATTAACTGGGTATGCTCTTAATACATACTTCTTAGCTGTTCTATTCTTAGGCCCATAGGATATCAATCCTTTCTTTGTGCTTCTAAGTTGAATCTCCTGACCTGATAAAAAATCATGTCTTAGAATATCTTTTGCATCTTTAGATATAAAGGAAAGTAGTCTGATCCTTATCTTAGGAATGGCCTTAATAAGGTCAAAGATACTCTCAACATCTATCTTATAATCAGGCAAGAAATTCATTAACTTAAAAACACCTTTACTTTGAATCGAGTCACTTCTTTGCGAAGAACATCCCAAATATGATCATCAATAATTACCTGATAATCTTTAAAATTGAAGTTATCCGGTATAAGACTTTTCCAAAACACCACATGAGGTGTCATCACTATTTTAGGAACACCTTCTTCAACGACCTGTTCCGATTCATAATAACGACCTTTAATAATCACATCATCTTTGTCGGTAGCCCTTAGAATGATGTCCTCAAAGTCAGTGGAACTAAATAGTTTGGCTCCATCCTTATTGATTAGATCCTTTAGAGCCATCTTTTTTACCTTCGTCGACAATGTTTTTCTTTACCTCAGACACTTTAACTGCCTTTTTATCCGTCTTGGGAGTATCTGCTCCCACATGTCCTGTCTTACTCAAAGACTTAAACTCATCCTCTGTGAGTTCGATTGGAGCCCCACGGTCATAGGCTGTTCCATTTTTGAAAACTGTCTTATGTACATAATACTTTGCCATTTAATTCTCCTATGCCACTCTTGTTTTGATTACACCGAAGGTGTCAATTTCTTTGGGTACATAAAGAGGTCTTGATTGACATCGGATAAATCTTCGATCAGGATCTTTTGTTTTGAAGCTGTCAATGACTCGTACACCTTTGTACATTACTTCATCCAAAGCGACTCCTGCATACATGGGAGTATATTGAGCCCCTCGGTATCCCATCCAGCAAGTGTTTTCGGGAACGTAAGGAGTTGATTTTCCTTTATTCTCGTAAGTGGCTTCATAAGTGTAGAGGTCCAAAATTAAGCCGGGAATGTTTAATCTTCCTACTAATTCTCCCCCTAATTCCATGATTTGTGGTGAAATATTACCCATGTTGTAGTTACGTACATCCATGAATGAATCTTTTACTTTTGGATGAGAGAGAAAATCATACAATGCATTAGCATCCATAATGCAGGAATTAGGAGTTCGTCCACCGTTCATTTGTATAAGCTTCTTTAATGTTTTCATGGTGAGAATTGGATTGGAAGCCTCATTATTCCATTGATCAGTACCCACCATAGCAATCTGGTGCTCTGGTCTCATGCCAAAGTCGAAAACTTTCCCCTCTCTAGTTGTTACCATTCCAGTGAAAATGGCTTCTGCAGCCTGCTTTTCTTCGGCTCGTTCCTGACGGTCTGATAACTGTTTAGCATCCATGACGGCTAGTTCAAAGGCTCGTTCTTCAGGTGTAATAGTATCACCTGATAGATCTTCACCTGGAAGTCTTTTTACAGAATCAGTTGCCTTTGTTGGAATCTTTTCTGACAAAAGATCAGGTGTAACCGTTTTAGTTTTGTAGCCATCTCGTTTTACCAAAGCTGATTCTTCATCGGGGTGTATGTACGTGGCAACTTCTCTTGTCGCTGATTGAACATCAATGACAATGTTTTCTTCATAGTAGGTTTCGGGTGCAGTAAAGAAGAAACTTTTAAGGAATCCAAAGTTTTCTCTTATCCCAACAACAGCCCTAGAAAGAGCCTTAATTGTAAAATAACCCATAATTGTAATTGGTCTCCTTTTGGTTTATTTGAGATAGATAGACAAAGCTCTTAAGCTCTCTTTGTGTGTGTCCGTAGTGTCTGGATCCATTGTAACAACCTGGGATGTTTCCACATCGCCAGCTAACAGGATGGCAATATTATCAACACTAGACTCAGTGGCATCAACGTCTTCCAGTAGAATGCAGTTCGGTGTTTGATTTACTTCTGTTTCATGATCACTTTTACAAACGCCATATAGATCATCAGATAGTTTTGCTAGTACGGTACCCCTAACATAGGGGGTTTCGCTTTGTTCTAGAGTCCCTCTAGAGGTCTTAACATTTCCCCCTAGGATTAGGAGGTCATAACTGTTGACTTCTTCTGTTATCATGGTTATTTCCTTTTGTGTCTTTTAAGAAAACCAGAGACTAAGCGATCCTCTTTGGCTTCTGGAGTTGGTTCATTGGAACCAATAGCAGAAGCGGACTCTGGTCCAATAACGGGAACTGCTGAAGCATCTTCTAAGATGTTTGCCATTCCATGATCTCTCATTTCTTTCTGTTTTAACACAATGGCATGAGCTGCACTTTCTGGGCTGGTTTTCCCATCGTATTTAAGAGTACTTAGTACTTCTTTTGCCCCATCCATACTTTCAAGGGCTTCGATTCCTTTGATTCTTTCTGACTCTTGTTTAACCGCTTTGGTTTCAATAGCCTGAACTATGTCTGGAAACTTAGATCTAAGTTCTTGTTCATCCATATAACGATCATCCTCCTTTGTGATTTGGTCTTTTACTTCCTCAATCACCTCTTCAAAAGAGGTAACAACTTTATCAATAAGCCCAATTTCTAGAGCTTTAGATGCAATAAATACTTTTCCCTGGCCGTATTCTTTCTTTACGTCTTCGACGGTAACCCCTCGACCAGAAGCCACCCTTTCATGGAAAACTGATTCGATATCATCAACCATGTTTTGATATTCTTCTTTTCCAATATCAGAGGTAGGGGAAGGAGCTTTAAATTGAGCATGTTTTGAGGTGAAGGTAATTCTCTCATATCCCTCATTGGCTAGGGCTAAGGAATCATCAATAAAGGTTGCTATAACACCAATAGAACCGATACGAGAAGTAGGAGTTGCGAATATCTTACTAGTTGAAGAGGCTACCCAATATAAGGCTGAAGCTCCCAGACCATCAATAAAAGAATAGATAGGTTTAGGAAAGTTCGAGATATAATTGGCGAACTGTTCTGTTCCATCCACACTTCCCCCAGGAGAATTAATATCCAGTATGATTGCCTTGATCTTGCTGTCATTCTGGCAATGTTCAAGAACCTTTGTGAGAATGTCATAAGCGGATCCACCAGTAAAATAGGTATACCATGTCATATAACGACTTACAGCTCCTGCAATACTAATCACTGCTATCCCATTTACTACACGTAAGGGATCAATATTGGAACCTTCTCTCATTTCTGTAATCAATGCTTTCAGAAAATCAGAATCAGCTTGTATGGCTTGTAGTTCATTAACTGCATCTTGAGTCATTAAGTAGGGTGTGAATCGTTTCTTATACATTTACAACTTCCTTTTCTGGGGTAATCGAAGCAATTTTTTTATGTTCAACCATGTACCGCTTCAAAATCTTGTTCCAATCTTCCCCATGAATGGCTATAGATTCTCGGGAATGATTAGAAAGGATATTATCAATAAGGAGTTTTGAAGCTTTTGCTTCTTTCAAAGGATCGAGACTTCCCACGGAAGGACCAATCCATGCGGCATTTAACCAAGCTGCTTTTTTAAGGGGATCACTAAAGAAACCAGGAGCATTGATTCTTCCTGAGTAGATCTCCCAGGTTAACCAATGTTCATAGACCACCTGACAAAAAGCATTGGCGATGAAGGAACGTCCTCTTTTATATTCCTTATAGGCTTCTTGTAATGCGGCTCGGGCGGCGGTATAAGAGCTAGTGAAGTGTTTGACAAGAACTTCAAAGGGAATATTAAGAGACATTCCAATTTCCCTTAATACGGCATCAATAAAGGACTTATATCCTTGATTTGGTCGGGAAGGATTGGCTGTTTCAATGGTTTCCCCATCGGCAAGTCCGACGACTGCCCCAGTTCCAAGGTGAAGATTCTTTGTATCGTTGTCATCTTCTTCCTCGTTGGTGACTGTGACTCTTTCCCTCCCTGGATAATCACTAATAGTGTCAGTGACTTTTCCTGTGTCATTCTTAACGAATACAGTAAATAGAGCAGAAACTGCGGCGGCGGCTAATTCTGCTTCTTGATAATCTCCCAAAGTTTTAAGACTCTTAATGATAGGTGTTATCCAAGGATAGGCTCTTCTGTCTCCTGGTGCGGATGGTTTGAAAACATGAGCGACATTTACTTGACCTGTTTTCTTTCCGTAAGCTTCGACTCTTTTCCAGCTTTTAACAGCACCATAAGAATCTTGGCTTGTAGAAAAGTGGTAAGCTATTGGCGCGCCGTATTTGTCAACTTCCACACCACCAGCGATTGTTTTACTGTCCATTCCATAATTGGGATTAGAACAACGAGAAGCTTCTATTAGTTGGACCTTTACAGGAGAAATATCTCCTGTACGTTGAACCTTAGGAAATAAGGCAAAGGCATCGCCGTCAATCAAGTGGGAAAGGCTTATGAGGTCTGTGAGTTCGTAGAAATTAGATATTCTTCTAACATCTACATTCTTACTCTTAGCCCATAGGTCAAAACACATTTCCACTCGTTCTTCCCATTGGTCTTTTTCTTCCTCTGATATACCTAAAATGGAAGCATCGATTTGAGCATTGAGATGTAAACCAGTTCCTATTTCATTAGTAACCTTATTGAGAATGGCTCCTCGGGCTGTGGTATTGTATTTAAAAAGCTTTCTTGATTTGTCCCGAAGGGCTTCTAGGTTGGCATATTCGTTTGATTCTGTCTCAAGTCCTTTTGATCCTTTGGATCGTTTGGTTTTGCGTGAAGAATTGCCTTCAATGGCACTAATAACTTTACGAGTAGCAACTCGTTTTAGGTAGGTTGAAGGGGATACTGACTTAAGAATGGAATCAACGATATTCAACTTTTCCTTCCTCTGTAGGCATAACGGCCTTCTAAGCGAGCTATTTCTCTCTTCCAATATCTAATTCTTTCTGCTACTTGGTTGAGGGATGCTTTTGTCACCTTAGTGGAGCTTCCGCTATCATTATGCTCGTAGGATTGAGCTGTCATGATGTCTCTTTCTGTTTGTATTGCTTGATTAAGCGCTTCTTTGGCTTGAGCCAATTCCTGTGCCTGTGCCTTCGTCATAGTTATCAAAATACCTGACCGGTCTTTTTTATCAAGACCTAATGCCAGAACTATAGATTTTGCGCCCTTTTCGGGCTGTTTTGCGGGGTTTAGTGGAATAATTTTGTTGCACTTTCTCTTCTCCTGTTGGATAACAGGCTTCCATTTGACTCCATATTTTGTCAGAAAAGGAGTCAATTCCTCTTAAAGCCGCCGCTGATCGAGCATATTTACGACAATCTAGGGATTCATTCCTTTCTCTTATCTTTTCCCATGCAAAGGTAATCACTTTTGTTTTGGAGTTCTCCCTCTGGACCAACTGTTCTGCTGTTAACATTTGAAAATAGGATTCATCATAGTTTTCTGGAAAATGACAATAACCAGGAGGATATTCTCCTTCTTCTGGCTCAGATTTTAGATAACTGTAGATTTCGGATTTAATGATTCCGTCACCAACGTCATAACGGTATAAGGATATTTGGGTTTTCTTACCTGATACGACAAGATAAGCCGGTTGTGGTCTGGATATAACTGATTGAAGTGAGTAGGACCCTTTTACTGGAATGACTCGGTTTTGGGTGTATTTCATACAGAAATCAAAGACTTGAGTCTTGCGATATCCTTGGTCAATTGCCATTGTCCATATGGGCATCGATCCCCCTGATACGCGTTCAAATTGCCTTTCAAGTAGTTCAGATAGTTCTTTCCATGGTCCGGTTCCCTTTGTACTGGTATCTCCTAGGAATATGAAGTAATCAATAGACCAAGATTCTTTTCCTCGCCCCCAACCAACGACTTCACATTCTATCCGGTCTTGTTGTATATCCACACCAGCAGTAAGGAATAGAACGCCATCAGGAACTTGTCCTCTTAAATATCCACCCTTTCGGTAGAAGAGTTTTTCCCAGGCAGGCGCTTCCCCTTTGTCTTCATATGGGAGACCTAGTTCATGGTTTACAAAGGTTATGTAAGCGGCTGGATCGTCTTTAGAATCCAAATAGATCTGAACTACTTCTGCCCACGAGGTCCACGGACTGTAGAGTGAGGATAAATGAAAACCTACAATACCTTCTCGTGCCTTAGGATTTGTTGCAACCCAAACTCCTTCGCGTAACAGTTTTTCCTTATGGTGTTCATGAATCTTAGCTTTGCATGATTTGCATTCGTAATAGGTGGTATAGGGATTGTCCTCTGTGTATTTGATTTGTTCCCAAATCAGTTCCTGTTTTGCTCCACAATGAGGGCAGGGAACATGATATTTCCGTCTATCAGATTGTTCATAACCTTTTTCGATTCTGGAATGGCCCTTGATTGTTGGTGTTGAAACAGCAAATGACTTGGCTCTGGTGAATGTCCTCAATCGCTTTTGGGCTAGTTTGACAGGATCTCCTTCACCTCCCACATCACCGGGATAAGAATCCACTTCATCAGCAAATAGATATTTGATAGGTTTAGATCTTAGTTTGCTTGCAGATCTAGCGGAAATGATGGAAAGATATCCTCCAGGGAATCTTTTCATTAACCTGGTGTTTCCAGAATCCTGTTCTCTCGCGCTTCGTACTTTGGAGCGGAGGGAAGGGGAGTTCTCAATCATTGGATCAATACGTATGAGAGAATTGTCCTTTGCTGATTGCTCATCCCCCATGATCATCATAGCAGGACCGGGAGCATGATCGATTATGAATCCCAACCAGTTATTTCCTGCTTCTGTTCCTCCGGTTTGGGAACCTTTCATAAACCATGTTTCTTTGACCTTAGGATCTGATAAGCTATCCATAATCCCTTTAAGAAAGGGTGTTCTGGATGTTCTCCATATTCCTGGCTCTGCACTCGATTCCTTTGATAGGTACCGGTTAGCATTTGCCCATTGGGTTACTGTTAGTTTTTTCCCAGGTGAGATGTATTTAGATAGTAAAGTTTGAACCCATTGTTGATCAGGAGTCTTTCCCAAAGAAATCCTCCTCAGATGCTGTTTCAAGTAAGGAGCGCATTTCAGGTTCCAAACATTCCTCAAGAAGCCGTTCAATAGCCTTTACATCTAACCTCTCCAGTATCTCTTCCTTCTTTTTTTCACTTAGAGTTTCACCTAATATAGAATCTACATAATCTACAAAGACAGACTGACAACGGGGGGCTGAACGTATGGGGATAGCCATTATTAATTCTTTCATGCGATGGGTGAAATCAAAGAGTACATCCTCCACAGTTTCCTTAGTAATTAATGTTCCTGATTTCTCCTCGTACTCGAGTTTCTTGAGTTGAGTGTCATAATATTCCTTCTCTTTCTTGGTGGATCCATGGGTCTTCTCACTTGTTGTTGAAGGCCTATCTCTTTCTTCCCATCTGTAAGACATGAGCTCCCAATCAATCTTCTTGGGGTTTTCATTACTGTACTCAATACGTCCGGAACTGAGGGCTTTATAGACCGCCTGTCTTGTAACCTTCTTACGATTGGCAAACTCTGAAACTCCTATCAATTCAGCCATTTTGTAAACCCTAAATAAAATCTGTGTGGGAAAAATCTCAGCGCGCTTTGTGCCCGATATCCATAAAACCCCCTCTGGAAGGACCCTTTTTGCTTTACTTGTGGAAAAAACAGGTTCAAAAGATACGTTATGAACCCCTTTTTTCCACAAAAGCAAGGCAAAAGTGTAAACCTAGGGTGCAGTAAAGCATAAAACAGCTTAGGGTTTACATTTTGTGTCAACTTAAGGTTCATTTTGTAAACCTTCTGTCTGAGTGTACAAGTTATCCAGGAGGGTATAAGGTAGATCTATATGCACATAGGTATCATCTGTCGTCTTGATTGAACTATGACCAAGCATGAGTGATAAGGCTTTCCTTGCTTGTGGGGCTTGCCTCAGTACTTCCGTTGCAAAGGTATGACGGCAGACATGAGGACCAATCTTTCTCCTAGCTCCCCGTCTCACTATCTTGTAGACCTGCTGCCTAGTGTAGGCCTTTCCTGTCGATGTCTCAAAGAGAAAAACTTTTGATTCAAAAGCTCTGACAATCCTATTAATTAAGATGGTTTTGACTTGAACAGTTCGCTCTTTGGCTCCCTTACCATCAACCCTGATCAAGGAATGTTCTTCATCGATTGCTTCAATCCTTCGCTGGCGTTGAACACATACCTCGGATACTCTTAGCCCTGTCTTAGTAATGAACTCAATGAATAGGGAGGCTTTCAAGGAGGATGATAGGATAATTCTGTTTCTCTCAATGGGTGTTAGTATCTTAGATAGATTGATGGCTTTGGAATTAATAGGATCGGGTTTGACCTTACGTATTCCTTCATAGAATCTAAAAGCTTTGACATTATCTAAGGCTTCGTCTGATTCCTCAAATAGGGTAATCAACCTCTTTTTCACTCCTGCTATGTATTGGTTCCTTGTTCTTACGGCATACCCCTGTTCTCGTAAGAACTGTTTGAATTGGATCAAACTACTTGATGATAGATCCAGTCTTCTGGTTTTACAGAAGGCAATAAACTTCTTAATGCCTGGAACATAATTGTCTTTGATACTCAGCCATTTGTATTCTGTGTCGTTCATTTCAAATAACCCTCATAACTAGAACGGAGCTGTTGAACTCTCGCATAGATATCCATCCTAAAGACCAATACGGATCCCCCTTTGCAATACCTCACTTCCTGTTTAATGGGTAATGTGGCTCCTATATCTAACAATAACCTCAATGCTCTGGGCTTTGAGGTCTGTAAGATATGGGACAATTCATGAGAGGTTAATCCGATGGGCCCTGCTTTGCGGAGTTTTTCTTCAATGATTAAAAACTCCTTTGCTGTCATAGGTAATTCTCCATTGATTCTTCAGGTAGGCGAATAGAATCTTCAATGGGAGCTAGAAATCTATCCTGTAAATTCTTGAATAGTTCTATACAGGTTTGGGCAGGTAAGGCTTTAATCAATTGATCAGCTAAAACCTCTGCTTGATCTCTGAAATGTTTTGTCATTTCCTTATTGGAATGATAAAGAGCTGGCTTTACCGCTCCTTCAATCTTGATAATGACATGATCAGTTTCTGGGGCTTTTGTTATAGTGAATTCCTTCATGTGTTCCTCCTGTAATAAAAAAGGGCAATGAAAGGATATAGTTATCCTTAGCATTGCCCCTGGTTTTTCCTAGTTGGCTATCTTAGTAATTTGTCTTTGTGTTTAGTTAAGCTTCGTTTGGTAGAAACCTTGGTTTGTAAAAGGGATCTATCAATGAGATCTTTCCTCTTTTGAGGGTCAGTTTGATACCGCATTCTCCATAGTTAATGGTCCTAACGGCTTTGTCCAACCATTGAAGACCATCGTTTAGATTCCTAATGTCATTGCTATAAACAGCAGTATTTTGTTCTTTACAGATTAGTCTGTCTAACTTTTCTTTAACTGTTATCGTTTTATCTGGAAAAGTTGGATCATTAATAAATATCTTTTGGAAGAATGGATCATCATCAAGGGTCTTTGTAAAATCAATATATTGAAGCAATACGTCCACTTCTTCATTTGTTAAATCTACTAGCATGGTGTTACCTCTTTATTTCATCAAATATAGGAGCTTGAAGTCCATCCCTTTGGCCTTTTAAGTAAGCTTCCTTAATGACCGTTGATTGTCTGGATCTTCTCATTCTCCCTTTGGTAAGTTGTTCTACATACTCATTCGATCGGTTTTGAATGACTAGTAATCCTTTTTCTTCTGTATTGTCTGGCTGTTTTCTTTTGGATAATACTTCTGTCACAGTTCCTATAATGCTGATGGATACACCCATTAAGTAAGAATCTCTTAATCTTGGGTGATAGTATTTTGACTTCTGTAGGAAGTGAGATCTGATTTTCTTAAACATGATCTTAGTTACTTCCACATTGTCTTTCGTTCCTACAAATACTATTTGAACACTACCTGTGGAATATGTAACAAGCATGGTTGAACAAAAGTTAAGCTCTGCGATGACTGCAGCTATTCGCCTTTCCCATTTCTTAGAAGATTTGAACAGGGAATCTTCTATCAGGTCTGGTTCTTCCAGGGATATATCAGACATTTCGAGGTTGTATTTTGCTAGTAATTTATTCGCTTGTAACATGGCAAGGTTCGCTTCATGTTCATTATCGCTTTCAGATAATGACAAGAGTTTGGCTACCTTCTTTTTGATGTCTTCAATATCTATGTTTGTCTCTGTTCCCATGGTACTCACTCCTAATGCCCCTTAAAATACAACGTAGTAGCTAGAATTACCAATAGGGTAAAGGGAATTGCTACTATGGATAATCTTAAAATAATCCCCAACTTATAAAGGAATTGGTTTTTCCTTTTTAATCTGGATAAACACATTTTAAGCCTCTCATGGATCGTAATCCTATTTCTCCTTTGGGTAGGGGCCTATCCTCTTTAGGTCCTTCTGCTTTAATGGGAAATCTTCTTCTCGGTGGTGTTAACCTTACCCATTCAGGAATAGCCGAATAATCATAAAAAGCTTGTCCATCTATATAATACATTTTGATTCCTTAGGTTTAATTGCTCTTATCTAAACCCACAAAACTAAGTTGCTTCTTCAATTCTGGGGTTACTTCTACTCTGTTTTTGTACTGGTGCAGTCGCTTAAGGGCTTCGTCTTCTAGCATAACTTCCTCTGGATAGGTCTCTGCTGTGTACAGAGTCCTTTCATAATTCTCATTACAGCTTGGACAACGGGATATTTCAGGAGAGTTTTCAAATAAGCATCCACAGTTATTACACTTCCAAAAGATGACTTTTGAGCTATATCTTTGCTGGAAAGGTATCTCATTGACCTTTGCAATCTTGTTGATCATTCCCCATTTTGGGGGAAAGGATGAATCATAGCTGTCAATGAAGATTCTAAATAACTTACTCCTTCCTGAGTCTGTAAATCGTCTTACACCGTCAAGAATATCCCTAGCATCAACAGGTGTTAGTTTGTTGAACCGCTGTCTTAGTCCTTCCACAAAATCACGATCTGTCATGGTTTTCTACCTCCTCCCAAAAATTATCCTGGTATGAATCCTGAGGGCTTTCTCTGGGGTGTAGTTCGCGATTCTTACGGTAAACGGTGAAAGGATCTGAATCGTTGATGAATAGATTAATCCCCTTTTCCAAGAAGCTGAGAAGGTCCTGGTAGCGGAATCCTAATTTGTAGTTATCCTGATCATTCATGATCTGGATATAGTTGGTAATGGCTTCCTTCACTTCTGATTTAGAATAGAAACTCATTTCCTCAAGTACTGTTCCCAAACGATAGGCTGATATGTGAGGGAGTAGCTTACGAAAGTCAGGTTTGAAATCTTGGTCCTTAGCGAATTGGATGATTTCTTCCAGGTCTGTCCCTGTGTATATACTCTTGTTCTTATTCTTTGTCTTATTCTTATTCTTATCTGTAGCGGGACATTCGGGGGACGGCATGGGGACGTCCTCGTCCTGTCCCTGTTCTGTCCCTGTCTTGTCCCGTGGGACATCCTGATTTGAAGACAATCCAAGGGCTAATTTTTCTCTGTATTTCGCCTTTCTTTGACGTTCCTTTTCCCTCATATTCTCGATTTTCTCAAGTTCCTGGTGTTTCTCAAAGTTAGAAATTAAATAGGTTCCCTCTTCGACTTTTTCCACCATTCGTAATCGTTCGAACATTTCTAATCCTAGCTTTACCGTGTTGAGGGGAATGTCCAGCTCATCACTCAGGATTTCATCGGTGAAGGGAATGTTTTCACCGATTTCCAGTACTCCTGGGCGACCGCTTTTCATGCCTAGACAGAGTATTCCTACCCATAGGACAAACATATTGTCACCGTCAGGCATCTTTCGAATGACTTTGATCTTGGTGTCATTGAGTATGTTAATATCGAGTTTAATAAATGATAGATTCATACACTTCTCCTAAATTGTTGGGATACTGTTTTTATTGTTCGATTTGCTTCAAGATTCGCTTGCTCAATAGGCTTTTATTGATGAGATAAGTGTTCTTGAAGGTGGTGTGTATGTTTTTTAACCTCCTTTTATTTGTTATATCTTTCAAAAGCGACTCTGAGGTCGTGTTTGCTTTGGTTAGGTCGGTATCAATAGAGTTTAGGTTTTGCATAATATCGTCGTATTGATCCTTTCTAAGGATAAGTAAGTAATCATCATAATTTTCCATTGCAATATCCTTTGTTTGTTAGTATTATGGATATATGAAGGTCATTCACATACCTTCTAAATTGTTGAGAGGCTGGCCGTTGGTCAGCTTTTTTTGTCTTCATCGTGTTCTTCCTGTGAAATCAAGGTTGTAACAAAATCTCTTCCTAAACCTGTTAATTTCCTGTAATACAATATTTTATTACCTCGTTCCTCCTGTTTGATTTGTTCATATCCTTTGTCAGAATACTTGCTAGTGCATACCCAACAGCCATTCACTTTGTATTGAAAACCAAGTTTTTGAAGTTGCTTATTAAGCTTTGAAGCACTGGTAAATCCTAATTCCTTTGCTAGTTCTGTTATGGTATAGGTTTTACCTGTATGAATAAGTTTGTTGATCCTGGATTCTTTGATTTGGTTATCTATCTCCAAGGATTGTCGTTTTTCGACTTCTTCAGCATAGGCTCGTAGAGCTTCAGGGAAGGTTTGGGGTATCTTCTTACTGTTGTAAGATCCTGTTCGACGTATAGAGGGGAGTACTTCAGAGGTTACCCATCGTTTGAAGGCTTTGGCTTGAGGTTTACGAGAACGTAGGATAAGGGAATATAAGCCAGATTCATTGATGATAAGAAGGTCTCTTCCTCCTGATAGACCAATGTGTTTACTAGACACATTGCTTTTGTCTTCATCATCCAAGTATCTAACACTATCCCTTGGTGTGATTTCTAGTGACTGGCATATATCCATCGCTATGAACCAAGGCTGTTGTTCTTTGTAGACTACTCGAACTTTCCCAAAGGATGTGTTATCAAAGCTTATAATATCACTCATGGCTCTTGCCCTTCATATTCCGCAAGAATCTGGTCATAGTCTTTTGGAAGCCATTCTGCTACTTCCTTCCAATGGAACCCCCATTTGCCTTGGGACAGTCTGTGAGGTACTCCAAAGTTTGGTAGTAATAGGGGCTGTGTTGATACTAGGTTGATAGAATATCCTTTCATTTCCGCTACTTCTTCCCGTGAATACCATTCTTTGGTGAGAAAGGATCGTGATTGGATTATGTCTATCTTAGCTTCTAGTGCTTTTAGGTGCTGCACAAAGTCGGCGGCTTCTTTTTCATCTAGGATGGAGTAGGCTATTGTGCTCATGACTATACTTCCTTCTCTAGATTAGAAGATTTCTCCCACTCTTCAAGGGATGAAATAAGCAAGGTTTTGACAAATGGTGCTCGTTTACGACCTGTTTTACTCAAGAATAATTTCAAACGTCTAGCTTCATCATTTGAAACCCGAATTACAGTGTCTAGTTTTATACTATCTTGTGATGTGATCATATCCACTCCTTTAGGCGTGTTTTCTATATGATTACTCTATAGGAAGTGTTTGTCAAGAGGGAATTACATATAATTACTTTAAAGAGCGTGCTAACATAACGATAATACAATGAAAATAGGTTCTTATGGAGTGTTGTATGAGTTTTCAAGTTAATTTACGTTCTATTATGAAAGCAAAGGACATCACCGCTAAAGACTTAGGAAATCTAACTGGATTAAGCTATAGAACGATAGAGGGATGGTTAAGTAGTCAGTCTAAAATACCTAGAGTTGACATTGCATTTTCTGTAGCAGAAGCTTTGAACGTTAGCTTAGAGTATTTAGTTACAGGAAAGGAAAATACTCAATATAAAAGGCAAGATTTTATTGATGATATATATATGAAAGAAAATATTGTCTCATATGGTGAGAAGTCAATAATTAGGGAATTATGCAATGAAGCTTCGAAATTATCTAGTAGTAGGATAAAAGAGCTTTTAGAGATGGTTAGGGTTTTTCAGAAGTTGGATGAGGGGAAGATGGCTGATCAGGCTTAGATTAATTTGCTTGTGATAAAATGATAAATCAAAAAATATAGAAAATAGGGGCGTGATTTGAAAAAGAAGTATCAGGTATTTATTTCTTCAACATATATAGATTTAATAGATGAAAGAAATGCGGCTGTAGAGGCTATATTAATGGCTAATCATATACCTGCAGGGATGGAACTTTTTAAACCAGGAAAAGAACAATTAGAGACAATTAATAGATGGATAGATGACTCAGATATTTATTTACTTATTTTGGGTAAACGTTATGGTAGTATTGATATAAAAACTGGTAAAAGTTATACGCACCTTGAGTATGAATATGCCTTAGAACGAGAAAAAATATATAAAAAGAGTAAAAAAAATTTCCCTATATTCACAATTATCCTAGAGGATGAATATGTTCGAAACAAAAGAAGTGATAATAACTTTTATGAGAAAGAGAATGTTGCTAAGTATGAAGAATTTTTAAATCTGGTAAATAGTAGAGTTGTAAAATATGTTTCGTCTGAGAAAGATTTGCAATTAGCTATTGTTCAGACATTAGCTGATATTGATAAGGAATATATACTAGATGGATGGATTAGAACATCTTTTACTCAGGATAATACTTTATCAGAACAAGCCATAGATGTTGATGTTCCTATGTCAAATAAAGATATTGAAAATCAATTAGATAAATCTATTTGCATTAAAGGAAGAGTTCTTAAAAAATCAATGTATAATGATAGAATAATTGGTGTTAGTAATAGAGATTTAACCATTACATATAAGGAAATATTTTTAACAATAGCACCATTTCTGCGAACAGAAAATATTGAAGAATCGGTTGTTAAAATCTTTACAACACAATTAAGCAAGAACATTATTAAAATGAACGACAAATTTAAAATTGATTATCAGGATTTTCATAAAATTGAAATTTGTTTTGAAAAATTGGGTTTGATTTGCATAAAAAAAAGAAAAGATAAACAAGATATAGAGCATTTGTATTGGTCTTTAACAAAATTAGGTGAAATTTCGTTAATTGAGTGGATGGAAATTTAATACTTCATATTTATGACATATGAAGTTGTAAAAAGCTAATGTTAAATAAAAATTGTTTACTCAAAATCGCGGGAGTAGATTATGTCTAAAATAGGATATTACAAAGGAAAGCATTACTCTGATTACATTGATCAGATTTAAAAATATAAAAAAGATAATGACGTCATTAATGCCATTATTTTATTATTAGACATTCTAGATGCTGTTGAAGATGAATCTAGAGTAACAGAAACAGGTGTGGCTCCTTGGTATTATGAGCAGCTTGCTACTTTATTTAGAAAAATAATGAATATGAGAAAGAATTAAATATTTTAGAACGATATAGTTTACTAATTCGTGCTAGAGGTTAAAGTTATAAGAAGTTGTTAGAGAGATTGGATAAGGTCAGAAAGAAATTAACGTAGAAGATAGGAAATACAGATACATTATCTTTAATATAATAGTTTATTTGATAATCAATTGTGATTTGATGGTGTTTCATTGAAGGATACAAAACAATGACAAAAAATGATGTATACGAAAGAATAGCAGAATCTGCACGGTTTGGTAATCTGGGATTATTTATTGGATCAGGTTTTTCAAAAGCTCTTTTCGAAATAGAGAATTTAGATCAGAACGCTAGACCATTAACATGGATAGAGCTCCTTAAAGAAATTGGTAGTAATATGAATGTAGAATTGGATGAAAAAATGATAAAATTTCATTCTTGTCCTGAAATTGCATCAATTATGTGCAAAAAGATAGCAAAAAAGGATAATATTCCAGTAGCAGAAGCTAGAACAAGGATGAAGAATCTGATTTCCCAACTAACTTGTTGGTATTCTAATCAAATGCAACGATTTTGTTTTGGCGTTCATGTTGAAGAATTAAAACCTGAATGGATTATTACAACAAACTACGATTTGCTATTAGAAAGTTTATTGCCTGATAATTTTATATCCTTAAGTACTAAAGATTCTTTTATTACCCAAAATGGAGTACTCCCCATATACCATCTTCATGGAATTAGAACTGATCCAAATTCAATAATTATAACTAACGAAGACTATATAAAACTGTTTAGGCCAAACAGTTATAATTTACAAAAGCTATCTTTTACAATTAATGAATCTACCACTTTGATGATGGGATATAGTATAGGCGACCCTAATGTTCTAACTGCCATTGATTGGTCGGAGAATATATATACTCAAAATAAGGAATATTATCCTAATGGTGTTATTCAATTAGCCTATTCTGATGCTGAAGACGATGGAAAAGTTGTAATTTCAGAAGAAGGTATAATCATTTTAAAGACCAGTTCTTTATTAAAAAGTATAAAAGA
This sequence comes from Spirochaeta cellobiosiphila DSM 17781, assembly GCF_000426705.1. Lineage (NCBI taxonomy): Bacteria > Pseudomonadati > Spirochaetota > Spirochaetia > Spirochaetales > Spirochaetaceae > Spirochaeta > Spirochaeta cellobiosiphila. Next base: position 96,459 of record NZ_AUFW01000019.1, on the reverse strand, counting down.
TATTACGAAGGTAATTAAACAAAGATACAAATGGGAGCAATCACCCCTCAATGGGGAAGCCAAACATAGATTTTCACTTGTTAGTATAAGTGAACCAAATACAGATAAATTTATAAATGATCATAGTTATAGAATTGAAAGTTTAACAATGGTTAATGATAATCACTTATCTACTAGTGAAGATAATCTACTTTTTTTATACAAGATATTTGATGAATGTTGGAATGATATAGATACAAAAGATTCTGGAAAGCCATTTAAAAAAATCTTAGAAATCATTCTTGATATATTTAAATACGTGAATTTTGATAAAAGAAAACCATCATTATTCGAACTTTTAACTTCTAATCTATGTAAAGTATTTCGTCAAATTAAGAATAATATTGATGCAAATGCTGATACATTAAAACTTTGGTCTAATAGAAAGATTGAAATCTCTTACAAAATACATGAAGAAATTAAACAATATGTTAAATGCAATGGATACGATGATATAGATATTATATAAAAAGAGAAAGTGTAATTGATTTATTATAAAACTGTAAACATATTTTTGATATGAGCTTTAAAAATAGACTTAAATATTTAATGAAAAAGAAATCAGTATCTAGAAAAGAATTGATCTATCGTACAGGGGTGAAAAGTTCTGTTATAGATTCCTTTTTACAGTCCGAAATCCTTCTCCCAAGGGCTGATCAAGCCATTTTAATTGCTGAAGCATTGGATTGTCCTGTTGAATATCTCATTCTCGGACGAATAAGCAGACAAGAGTTAATCAACGATTTTCTCAAGATTCTATTTGAACTATCTAGAGATAGGGTGGTAGAATTGTATGAGATGGGGAAGATGTTTCTTCGTTTGGATAGTGTTAGTCCTAAAGGGAAAGAGGGGGAAATGTTATTGATTTTCCTTCCCAATAGATCGATCGGTAATTTATTTTATTTACTTCATAAATACTTGAATCAAAATGATCGATAATTGAGTAACAATAAGTGTATGAATTGAAAAATAAAATGTTTTTAAATTGTTCTAAACTTTACTACTAACTTAGTTGTGTGTTATCGACTAGGTTCTTTTCTTGGGAAACATTGCTTTCTTTTCTACGAGATTATACCCCCCCTTTTTTGTAATAGGGGCTTTGGCCCCTGTTTTTATCTTTAGTACAAGAAGGTTAGAATAATGTTCAATTTATTAAACATAAATGATTACTTTAAGATGGTAATTTTCAATTGGGAACAAACTTCAAAAAGGAATACATATCCTGAATATGAGTATGGATTGATAAATACCATAATTTCATTGAATCATTTGTTTGATTGGACTTTAAAAGATGAAGAAATAATTTCAGAAAGTGGAAAAGATAATTGTTTAAAATTGTTAAATCCATATGAACCTAGTGACAAAATACCTCGAGATTTTAATCCTTACTATAAAAAAAGAACTTTTCCTTCAACAAATCCTTACCAGTTTACAATTCGACTTTTAGCTAATAAAGCTAAGCATTTCAAAAAAGTACCTATAGTAAAGGGCAAAAAAGGTCCAATATGTAGTGTATCTGGAACTTTTGGTGCTGGAGATGATGATTCCTATTCGGGTTATTTTACACAATATAAGTATGTGGTTGAGATTAATGGAAGGGATGAAGATGTAAGTGATGTAATTTCAACAACTATAGATACCTGGAAGAAGTTTTTTAGTGATGAGAATAATTATCTTGATAAGGATTTTATATGAATAATCAGTTATTAAAATCAAATGCCCACTCATTTTACTTGGCTGGTGAAAGGTGTATGCAGCAAATAGAAGTTGAAGGCAATATCCAATTTTTAGCTGTACCAGCAGCTGTTAACTATGCTTTTTCAATAGAATTAGCTCTCAAATATTTGATAGGAAATGCGACTAGAGGTCATGATCTTGAAAAACTATTTAATGAATTAGAAGTAAATATTGGAAAAGATATTATTGAAAGGATGAGTTTTGATAGAGAAACATTTCTTTCAAAATTACATGCATTTTCAAGGACCTTTGAAGATTGGAGATATTTACATGAAACTAAAACTGATAAGTCCTTTGATAGAAAGTTTTTACATGAATTAGGGGGAATATTGCTAAAATATTGTTAATAAAATGCATAATTCAGATTAAAAGGAAATCAAAATGATAAACTTGATTATTGATACCAATATATTAATAAAAGGTATAGCTATTCCCCTTTAAATAGGGACCATCTATAACAAATAAGGTTGTAAAAGATATGGATGAAAAAAATAAGTTAATAAATTCTTTCTTGAATGGAAGTAAAGAAGTATTAACTGAATATGGTGAAATGGGGTTTGATAGTTTGATTGAGCGAATATCTAGTAGCGATAGTTTACTTCAAGAAATACCATTTCTCAAAAGTTTATATACGCTAAATAATATACGTTCTAATATTCAAGAAGCTTTTTTTGTTAAAAAGTATGCTTGCTTCATTGGTGTAATTAATCAAGTAATATCAAGTAATGATATGGAAAAAATAAAAAAACTCTTAGTTCATAACCAAAATATGCATAAGTTAATTGAAAACACAATTGTGCAATTAGATAGATACCAATCTGAATTGAAAGCTAAGGTTTTAGGACTTTTATTTGTAAAAACGTTCGATAAGAATATATTTACTATTGATGAATATAATACTCTTTTGTTTAGTATCGATAATATTCATCCCACAGTCGGTTTTCCTTTACTAAAAAAGTACTATGATATTGAAATGAAAAAACAAGAAACTGAAACTAATATATCTCTTTTGAAATTAAATAGTGAAGAAGCAAATCTAGATTATTCATCTATAGTTCAGTCATGTTTAATAAAAATACCAATTGCATTTATAGGAGGAGGGAACGCTAATGGCTCTTCTCCTGGTATTCCTCGGGGAGGTAGTCTTAATGAATTGGGTATTAAATTTTGTGAACATATTATAAAGGAAACTTATAAAGAGATATAAATATTGGGGATTACACTTAGTGGACAAGTTGAAATAAAGGTAATAAATTCAAAAATGAGTAATATGAGAAAAATCCGGTTATTAGAATTGAAAGAAGATTTAGAAGAAGCATTGCAAGCACTATAGTTTATATTAATCAGGATAATGTAAATCATTTTAAATAATATTTAATGGAGATTATATGGACAATATATTAGAAAATTCACCTTCACTAGGCATCTTTGAAAAAGTATACTCATTGTATAATGAAGAATCTATTCTATATGACACTCTTAATTATATACTGATGGTATCATCACAGATATTAAATATAGCTAATATTTTAATATCGTTAACAGTGTATTTAATTAACAAGGATTACTATAAGGATATGAGTAATTATTTTTTATTAGCATTGGTAGTTTCTCTGTCGTTTATGACTATCCTAGTTCTTCGACGTCAGTATCATACAAAGAAAGTTTACTATAAAATTACTGGAGTAAAGAAAAACCCTTCATCACATGAAATGTTCTATGTTAGTACTAAATATAAAGAGATTACCGAAGCAGAATTAAAAATATCGAAGAGAGTTGCTAATTTTAACTTAGAGATTTTAAATCCAGAATTTAAACCCTTAGCTCCGATTTCATTTTTTCAATTAGTCTATATTCCATTTATTATCAGTCTTGTAACAATTAATATAACTGGAGCAACTTTTGATGGTGGGAAAGCTTTAATGATTTTTATTTTTTGGATACCAGTAATTGGAATGTCTTACTGGATAATAGAACGTTTTTTTAACCGTAAATTCTATAATCTACAGTTATTTGTTAGACATATTGAAGTTGCATTACTTGGGAGAGAAGAGTGTTGAAATATAAAAGCATATTACTAAAGATTATAGTAATGAAATTGTATTATCAGCTAGAACTCGAGCCTGTAAATAAATCGATCGGTAATTTATTTTATTTACTTCATTAATACTTGAATCAAAATGATCGATAATTGAGTAACAATAAGTGTATGAATTGAAAAATAAAATGTTTTTAAATTGTTCTAAACTTTACTACTAACTTAGTTGTGTGTTATCGACTAGGTTCTTTTCTTGGGAAACATTGCTTTCTTTTCTACGAGATTATACCCCCACTTTTTTTTGTAATAGGGGCTTTGGCTCCTGTTTAAAACTGAGAATTGTAGGAAGTATAAGTTGTTACGAATAAATCCTCTTAAAAATTGAGTGGAGAAATGCATGAAGATCTTGTTTGCCCTGTTGTAAAGTACTGTTCATATCTTACAGAAAAACGTTAGATTTTTAGATTTTGATAGTAAGGAACTCTTAGAACTTGACAGCATTACTACTCCATTAGAAATAAATATTGTTAATCCAATATTTATTAAGTGTATCAGAAATGTAAACAGCACTGATAAGGTTCAATTAGATTAAATATTAATACTTGAAACGTGTTAATATAATATGTGCATCTGTGGATCAAGTACAATTGTAGAAGTTTTTGTAATTAAAATATAAATAAAATGGGAAAGTAAGGAGTCATATATGAGTTTATTTTCTTGTGGTACTACATATAGTAAAAAAGATATTTACTCTCTAATTAAAGTACCTAAAAATAAGCAAGGTGGGAATTGGGATACAGGCTATAACAAATATAATAGTGACTATTATTTGTTTGTTAATATAGATAGTAGTGGTCGAACAGGACATGATTATAATAATTATTTTGTTTCACCTGAAATACTACACTGGGAAGCCAAATCTAAAACTGTATTTGAACAACCACAAATACAAGAACTAATTACTACTAAAAATGTTTATATTTTTTGTAGAGAAAAAAACACTGATCCATTTGTTTTTCATGGTTTAGCAATCCCATTCATTGTGATTAAAAATAGTCCAGTAATAATAATATGGCTACTTCGTTGCCCTGATCCTAAATCGAGTAATATTTTGGATAAGAACTTTAATGAAGAGGTATACAATGAGGGGGCAATAAAAAGAATACTATCAAAAACTATTGAGCGAAATAAAAAAGCCCGTGAGGAATGTATAAAAGAATATGGATATAAATGCGCTGTTTGTGGGCAATCGATGGAAAATGTATATGGTGAGATTGCAAGTAAAATCATTCATATACATCATTTAAAAGAAATTACTTCTTTCACTGGTATTCATAATATTGATCCCAAAAAGGATTTAAGACCAGTATGTCCGAATTGTCATGCAGTGTTACATATTAAGAAGCCTTGTCTTTCTATCGAAGTATTGAAGAAAATATATGAAGAAAACAATAATTAATTATTGGAATATAGAATGGCAAGAAACAGTAGACTAAAGTATGTAATTTTTCAAAGTGTATTGAAGTATTCTAGCTTCGTCTTTTTATTTTTAACTATTATACTTTATTTCTTAATAATTTTTAACAAGTCTTTTATAACATTTTCAGGGAAATTTGACTTTGAATTGATTCCTATATTTAGCAGTTTATTTAGTGGATTAGTAGGTACAACTGGGACTATCGCTAGTGCACTATTTGTAGCCACAGTTTTTGTTAATCAAAGAAGTTCTCAAGAGATTGAAAAAATTGAAACTTTATATTTTAAACTACTTGATTTTCACCGTGACAATTTAAATAGAATAAAAATATCTAATTACGAACGAAGCAAAAATAAAAAGTTGGTCGGAACAGCAGCTTTAGCTAATATGAAGGAACAACTAGAAAATTGTATATCATTATTGACACGTAATATTGATTACCTATTTATCAAAGAAAAATTATCTGATCAGATAATATATGATATAGGATTTCAATTAATGTATTTTGGAAGAATTACAAAAATTGATAGTCAAATTAAACTTGATGATCAGTTTGAAAGTCGGATTATGCATGAAATAACAAGATATGAACAGGAGTATAATTGGGACCTTTCTAGGAGCTGCTCTGCCTCATTAGGTTCATATTTTCGGAATATGTATGAAGCAGTAAACGTGATTGAACAATCTGAATATCTAAGTGAAGGGGAAAAGTCCGAATATGTAAATATATTAAGAACTCAATTATCTATCGACGAACAAATTTTACTTTTTTATTATTCAAATACTGATATAGGACAAAACTGGAAAAATATAATTAATAAGTACAACCTAAGTTCAGAGGTTCAATATAGTCAACTTAGGCATATAAAAATAATTTTATAATTAAAAAGGCGAAAGCGTATGAAAAATCTGATCAGAACAATTAAAAACTATTTGGATATTGAATATAAAATAGATTTTGCCTATATGATTGATGGAGAATGGGGAAGCGGCAAGACATATTTTGTAAGAAACGAATTGGACAACTATCTTAGAAATTATATTCGAAAAGAAAAAGATAAATCTATAAGGTTTACATTGCTATATACCTCAGTTCAAGGTGTAAAATCTTTTGGTGAAGTTGTAAAAAATATCATCTATGATCTAAAGTTGAAAACCAAATCAGGGAACTGTAATTACTCTTTTATTGAAAAAATTGATATCCGTGATTATGAAAAAGAGCCGATAAGAATTGGTTCATTGCTTAAATCTTTATTAGAACAAAATAGAACTTTAAAGGAAGAAGAAATATATGTAATCGTTATTGACGATTTAGAACGATATGCAATACTCCCTGAAATTAATTTATTAATTGGTAATATTCATAAATATGTTACAGAAATAGGTTTAAGGACAATTTTTATTTGTGATGAAACTAAACTATCTAATTCTATTTTATATAAAGAAATTAAAGAAAAAGTAGTCCGGCATACAATTAATTTCACACCTAATCAAAAAGAACAGTTAGGATCTGTAATGAATATGAATACAAGATATATGTGTATGAAAGAACATAAGGATTATATCTTAGATATTATATTAAAATTAAAAATCAAAAATTGGAGAACTGTACAGATAATACTTGATCAAATGCTTGAAATTAAAAAGTGTAATAAAAAATTCTTTGATAAAGAATATTTCGAGTTCATTTTTAAAAATATAAGTATTCTAATACTAGAAAAAAAAAGTTCATGTAATGTTTTAATTGATAATTATGATTCTCTTAAAATTATTGAATCTCAAATTAACAAGATAGTAAATAAGATAAATGATGAAGGGAAGACTAGGAAATTAACTGGTGACTCAGAAAATAATACTAATGCAATTCTTAATTCTAAAGAAATATTTTTACTTAATTTCTATGAGAAATATATAGTGAATCAAGGTTTGAACTTTAAGTATATTGATCAGTTATTTAAGTATATCGTTCTAGGGACAAGTATTAAAAGTAATCTATTAAAAGAGGAATTGGATACTAGCTTAGACTATAATAGTACTTTATATGTTAGATCACTAGATGTTTTGGAAAGATTCTATTCTATGGAAGAAGAAGAATTACAAGATCTATTTGATAGAATCATTAAATTCTTAATTGAAGGTAGATATAAAGCAGAAGATATTTCTAGAGCATTTCGTATATTTCAGCGTATAAAAGCATCAGATTATCTTGGAGAATTAGATATGAATTATTTGGATTTATATATTAAATCATATATAGAATCTTATAAAAATAGTATGATTGAATTAGAAAGATTTACTTCTGGTCTTACAGAGTTTATACTAGAAAATCCTGAAATGAGTGAAGATATACAAAATGAATATATAGAACTGGTCACCAAAGAAAAATATAAAATTGACGATATTTATATTAAAGAAATGTTTAAGTATATAGATCAATATATTGCTATCTATGATTTAAAGGGTGTAAATAATAAGTATTTTGATGATACTTCTTTATTTCAAAAAATGATAAGAAGTGAAAATCTTTCTTATTTTGATAATATAAGTAATCAAGGTATAACATTTTTTGAAAGATACTTAGAATCCGTAGCAGGACAAATATCTGGGAAAAGGCAGGATGTTAACGAACAAGTAATTGCCATAAGGACAGTTATAAATTATATCGAGAAACTACTTGAGAATGGAGAAAAAGGGCATATGAAAAATATTAGGTATAATGAACTATTAGTTACATTAAAAGATAGAATATAATAATAAAAAAATACTTTCTATTGAGGATATTTAGGTTAAGTTTATTTAATTGCATATTCCTGTAAAAACGGACAGTAATTCCTTTTATTTCAAGACAGTCTTGGATTCAAAAAAAATACATTGAATCTATATTTTTTTCTGTATAAATCTCAAAAAAAATCATTACAAGAATACTCCTTCCATTCAATATGATATTTCTTAATATCCATGTATCTCCTTTTTATACAATGAGAGGGTAATGAGTACCCTCTCGTATAACTATGAAAATCTACCTTAAATAATGATCATATTTACCTTGCTGCATTCTCCAGTACGCCATATAAATGGCACCACTTTTTCTATCAATATTAGTCAGATCAAAATATTCTTTTTCCAAATTATAATCATTAACATAGCATATGCTACCATGTTTTTGAGCTATTTCTCTGATTGCCCATATTTCTCTTTGTGTGTATTTTGTTGCCATTAAAATACTTCCTATGTATTTGATACTACTATTCCACGAATAGATGAAAAAAGAGGTTGGGCAAACCTCTATAGGATGGTACGGTCATTACCCTTTAAACTTATGTCTTGGAATTTCTAAGCGAAATGCTTTTTTCCCGTATTGTGAGGCATAAATTCTTTTACCTCTACGAGTAATCCACTTTACATATATTACTTTCGTATTTTTCAAGTAATTGCTCCTAACTTAGTGGGAGACATAAAGATATTTAAAAAGATTGACTCTTTTTTGTAATTGAACTAAAATTTGCACTGTCAGATGTAAATTTAGTTTAAATCTTTATGTTGGTTAGTACCTTTGGTATCCCACAGATTTAACCTTTTATTTATTATAAAGACTCTTCAGTGCCCGCTGATTGAGTCTTTTTTTATCTCTTATTAATTTACCTATTCTTGTTCTAGCTGCCGATCTAGATATACCAAACTTGTTAGAAATTGTTATTTCATTATCAGCTGTTGTTATACTCCTTATATCAGCCAATAGCTCTGATGCGAAGGTATTCGCTTGCCATTCGCTATCTTCGTACCATTTTTTTTCCTTCCTGTGTGAGGTTGATCTTTCAGCACGAATAAAATTGATTAATAAATCTGTTTTATGAAGGATTGCGTGACCAATCTCATGAGCAATAGTAAATCGATGGAAGCCATCGCCTTTTAAAGCTCCCGCATAAACCTTATTGGGAATTCTAATGAAAGGTATAATCCCTCCTTCAGAATTCCTTCCCAGTAACGTATAACCCCATGTATCACTTTCAATATCACAATCTTCAATAATTTCGTAATCAATTACTTCATTATAGGCTAGTGCTTCTAGTAGGGGGACAATAGGGACATAATCCCTATTGCGTATCAACATGTCTTTTAGATTTAAGGCTATTTTCCTGATTTGATCTACAGACCTTGGTTTAACTCTAAAACCTTCTGGGGCTCGTTCAGTTTTCATCAAGCATTTTCCTGATCATATTTTTTGCATCTTCTCCCAACCCTGTATATTTTCTAGCAAAGGCAAGTATGTCGTCCTTGTCTGTTTCCAATAATCCATCTAAGGAGATTTTCTTTTCTCCTATTTCCTTAGCTACTAAATCTTTGATTGAATGTGCTTTTTCTTCATTTAGTTCAAAATACTGAATAACTTTTTCAATTAGCTCATCACTCGGCTTCTTTTTACCGTGTTCAATGGCTGAAAGAAATGGTGGGGTTACATTTAATGCTTCTGCCATTTTACCCATAGTAACGCCTTTAGTTAGTCTCAGATCTCTAAAAGCCTGTCCTAGTTTGGTTGCCATTTCCATACTCCTATTATGAAAATTAACCTGTGAGGTTAATTAACCTGTGAGGTTAATATAGTGCTGTATGTAAAATATGTCAATTGTAAATTAACCTTCTTGGTTAATTTTTATGAGTTTGCTTGGAATAGTACAAGTGATTTTCAATCATTGAGGCTTATATTCAACTTAAAATATTTCATCTTATACTTTTCTAAATCTATTTCTGCTTGGTAAAAATTGAAGTTTCGAGTATCTCTTCTTTCTTTTAATATATTTTCTACCACAGATATAATATCAATTTTAACTTTATCTGGTGTTTTTATGCCAAATATAATTCCATCTAGACAATCAAAATCATATTGTTTTATTCTAGCTGCATATTCTATTTCAGGACCCCAATGATTTGAAAATACTACTCGGACTTCCTGCTCGCTACTCCATGATTCAGTTTTTGTTTGTGTTTTTCTGTTGAAACGTGACCAGTAATCATCACGAAAACTATCAGAATCATATACAGAGATACCTTCATACTTACTAAAGGAATTTCCGTCTTCTAGCCAATATTTGTCAATTTTATATAGTGAAAGAGCTGCCAAACTTGTGAAAAAATTCATTTCAATTGCTTTATCTTCATATATGACTTCTTTAAAGGGAAGTTTTTGTCTTGTCGTGAGCTTTAGATGTTTATCTTTTTTAAACACTAAACAAATACCTCTATGGCCAGAGGCATAATGTCCCCACATTGTTATGTTTGAATAATGTTTAGAGAAAGACGCTAGATAATGAATCGGAAAAACAAATCTATTACAAGCTTTAATGTAATAATTATGGAATAACAATGTTATATTGATGTAATTTTCTTTGGAAATTGGTATTACTTCTTTGTTCTCTTTTCTTTGAATTAAAATACTACTCATTTCAATGTTACCAATGACATTTGATATACTTTCGAGATTTAGTTCATCTTCATTTTCCAGAAAATAAAATATACTTGATTTATCCTTTGTTTTAAATTTTGGGAATCTATAAAATTTACTAAATTCACTTTGATATATAACTTTCGAAAATTCATAAGAGAAATCTTCTTGAAATATTCCCAGTAAGCCTTTCATTGTTGATTGATTAACTTTATGAAGCTTTATTAGAATGTCTTTTAGAAAATTTATATTTTTGTTTGTAAGTACGTTAGCTAAATAGGTTTCAAACAAATTTTTAATTTCTACATTTCTAAAGTCTTCAGGAGTTAAACTGATCTTAACATCTGTAATCGAAAAAGAGACATCGTTTCCATATAATGGTAATTTAATTAAGTTGTCAAATAGGCAAAGAGCATAATGTTTTATTAAGTTCTTCCATAAAACAGCATCGCCTTCCCAATAGATTGACATTAATCCATCCATAGGATCGTTGTTTTCAGATACTGTACAAAGGGCAATTTCCTGATTCCTAAGCTCTTCAGATACACATTTCTTTATTGGTTTACCGTCCTTATCCTCATATCTAAACTCTATTGGGCGGAACCTATAAAAATACTCATTATCCAACTTTGAACTCCTTTACATATAATAAAGTATAATATCGCTTTTTAATTTGAAATATAAGTAAAATAAATTTGACGATAGTGTTTTTTGTTTATAATCTACATTATAGACACCAAATATAGTGTAAAAATCAAATAATGATAAGGAGCAGTTAAATGAGTCAAGATTATATTACTGATATGGAATTTATTAGATGTGGAGAAATGATAACTCCCACAAACTTTCAAGTAGTCAATAATGAATATGGTAAATATATAACTCCCACAAGCTCTCAAGTAGAAAATACTGAACATGGGATAGATATAACTCCCACAAGCTCTCAAGTAGAAAATACTGAACATGGGATAGATATAAATCCCACAAGCTCTCAAGTAGTCAATACTGAATATGCGGAAAATATAACTTCCAAAGACGAGAATAAATCTTCTTTAAATAAGGATATTGGTAAATTTTATAAAATAGATAACATGCTTGAATCCCACTATTATGAAGTACCTTTAAAAACATTTTACGATCAATTGTGCATTTCCAAAGTTGAATCGTTGAGTACCCAATATAGTTCATTCAAAAATCATATGGATGAAGCAAATAATAAATATATTCTTGAGCTTATTTTCATCACATTGAACAAATTCTTCAGATATGAGTGTTTTAGATTACCTTTCCCAGTGAGCTATCAACTTCCAATGGAAGAAATTGATGAAACAAAAAAAATTCTTAATTATCTTTTTAATATTCGTCTACTTGAATATAGCTTCAGTAAATTGAAAGATGAATTAAAAGACGATAATTGCGTTGTAACGATAGTATATAATATGAATTCTCTAGTCCAAACTTATGGTTTTTTATGTAAATATCAATGCGACAGTGGGATAATTTAATTTACCCAAATATCCCCTCAACAATATTCTTCTGCTCCCTAATATGCTCTACACCCAAATGGGTATAACCTTGCTGAGTAACTGGATTACTCCAGCCAAAGGAAGCTTGAATGAGAATATCTGACATCCCTTCAGCAAGGAGTAGGGTGTTCAGTGTATGCCTAAAGCTATGAGGTTTTAGGTTTCTATTTTCAATATTTTTGAAATCGGGACTATCATCATCTTCCATTTCTGCTGCTCTTTTTAATGCAGTAGCAAAGCGTCTTTTCCAAAGAGTAAAGGATACTCTTTGTCCATCAGAATAGGAGAATATAAAGTCATCATCTTGCCTAGCGAATTGGGTTTCTCTGTATTCTGCAAGCTTATTAGCGAGGTCATGGGTGATGATTGTCTCACGTTTCTTTCCCCATTTTGGCAGATCTAGTATAGTTCCTTTAGCATCTGCCCAGGCTCTATTTATTGTTAATACATTGCCGTTTAAGTCTGACCATTTTAGAGCGAAGATCTCACCTCGTCTTAGTCCTGCTGAGGCCGCCATATAGAAGATTAAATAAGTCATTTTATCAACCCAAATGCCTGGATATTCTGTGTGAAAGAGTTTCTTTAACTCTGATCTTGTAAAGATACCGACCTGCTGTACTTCATACTTAATATTACCAATTCCTTGGGTTGGATCTCTATCTATTATTTCTCGGAAGTAAGCTTCTTTAAAAGCCGTTTTAAGAGTCCCTATTGCTTTATTAACCTTGCTAGTTCTTCCGTGTTTTTTGATAAGTCTTTCTCTAAAATCTAGGATATCACCACGCCTAGTTTCACTCATAACCATATTACATATTTTCTTATCTGTTAGTATTAAACGCTCTATTCTACTACGTTCTGTATTGCAATGGCGTTCTGATATACGTTTCCCTTCAGCTCTTAATCTTTGTACATGAGGACAGGTTTCAGGTATATAGAATAGGTTAATCCAATTCTTGATGGTTTGCTTGTGATTAGCGATTTTTTGTGATTCATTAAACTTATTTAAAGCGTAAGTCATGGCTTGCGCTTTATTCTTTTTTCCTGTGGTTTTAAAGTGGCTATCCTTAAGTTTATAATGCCAATAATCACCACGTTTTCGTAACGCATAAGGTTGTTGTTGTCTAGGCAATTTTTATCCCCCAAATTGTCATTCTATTGTCATTTTATTTTTAAATTCAGTAGTATTAGTAAAAATAAGTGTATTTTATAAACTCTTTAAATACAAGCATTTATGTGGTTTTTTGTGGGTAAATAATGTACCTATAGGACCTCCTTCTAAGCCGTAGGTCGCACGTTCGAATCGTGCAGGGCGTAATGACCCTTAAACCTTTGCTTGACAACGGTTTAAGGGTTTTTTTATGTTTAGTGAATTTCACTAAAAATGAACCAATTTGATTTTATTTTTAGTTTTAATTAGTATCATAGACATAGTTTTTATTTAATTTAAATATAAGAAAAAAAGGAAAAATAATGAAAAAGATATTGTCTTCTCTTATTATTGTTGCTCTACTGATGAGTTGTACAGATGCAACGGAAGAACCTGAGCGTTTTTATTTTACTGATAAAGAAGAACCTCATGAAATAGCTTCAATAGGCTATGATGTAGAATATGTTAAATCTCCAGATGACTATAATACCGATTATCACTTAAAAGCGGTTAGTGATTTTATTCAAGTTTCTATCTATGATAGTAAAACCTATAAGAATTATATGCTAACTGGTTCTGTTTCCTTAAGCGTTTATAGTCTTAATAGTGACGGAAGTAAAAACTATATAGTTGAGAAAGAAACTGTTAGCAATAAATCAGGTTCAATCATTGTTCTATTAGGTGATCATCGAGATGTTTACTTGGAATTTAATGGATATACTTGGTATGGCTTTAAAGTAATTGATAGTAGAATAGAGGAGAAATATGGGTATTTAACAGTTTCAGATGATTATCTTAAAGATTTTATAGATATATCTCCTAGTGGACATTATAGTAGCTACAAAGATCTATACCTCAAAACAACTCCTAGTAATGCATATGTAGCTTACAATAATGATGGACATGAATTTGATGATGATAATTATTATTACATTGTAGGTTATGACAATTTTTTCTCTGATGATAGTGGCAAAGTAAGAAATATTATTGATTCTTTTCATAATGAAATGTATTTTAGAGCCTATATTTTTAATTCAACAACTAAAGTGGTAACTAGGACATTTGATTTTGATAATATAACCACTTTTTTAACTGATATTGATGATTTTAAAGTAGGTAAAAAAGCCGAAATAATAGGATCTTTTATGTCATATACGGGTGGTTCAGATAGATCTGGGAAAATGGGTTTTCTTGAAGATGGAATATTTAAATTTACCTTAACTAAAGCAAATTCCGGATGGTTTCACTATACCTTTATAAAAAATGGTAAATACTCTGATCCAGTTAGTATTGAATACAATCAAGAAATTAAGCTCAATGTTACCCCAGATGATCTTGTATCCTTTTCCATAAAACAAGGGTCTAAGTGGGGAACTGGAACAGCTTACACACTAAATTTAGAGCTTACAGAATAGCTTGAATGTAAGTGAGTACGGAAAAGTACTCACTTGCATCCATTAATTAATTTAGTCAACTAAAAACTATATCCTATCCCAGTATTCATCCCTATCCACATATTAGCCTTATTATCACCTAAGTCCCATGTCCCAAAGGAATAAGGAACTCTAATAAGCTTTTCATCATATACATAAAAGTTCAAAGAAGGTCCCAATAGGAAGGACAGATTGTTGATGATCTTCCTCTTGTAATTAAGATCCAGTTTATGTAATAGGTTTAAAGACTCATGAATGGTACTGGATTCATGGATTTGGTTCACAGATAGATCAATACTCAACTTTTGGGTGTCGGACAATGTCACATTACGCCCAATGCCCAAGCCTGTGACATAAAGTATCTGATGATCATTCTGTGTCAAACCAAATTTGTAGCTTGTATAGTATCGCTCCATCCCCACCTTTAGAATCAGACTGGTATAAATAACCTCACCAGATACATTTTCTACTCCCATATATCCATCTTTGACAATGTTAACTAAGCCAATAGGAAGTCCTTTATCTGCATTCTCTACATAATTCACCAATCCAAACTGAACTCCCTTAAGATTCTTTGTGTAGTTAAAGACTCCTAATTGAAGGCCTTCTACTTCTGATGTATTAATGTTAACAGGGGCTGCCGCCACTCCAGTTAAACCTTTCCGGGAATAATTGAGAATTCCCGATAGAAAGAGACCTGTATAACGGCCATAACCAATGTTTGTTACCCCTGATAGGATCACCCCTTTAGAGTCACCCCCATTAATGTTTGTAATACCAGCCCATTGTAAGCCCATCACATCCTGGGCATTGTAGTTAAATAGGGTTCCTAATTCTAAACCTTTGACGCCCCCATTGAGCCCATAGAACCAGTTAAGGGATAACATATTTGTATAATGAAGAGATTCCGAACCATGAGTCGCCAGGGGATAGGCCACTGTAATCTGGAAGGGACTTAATTGCTGACTAGTATTGTCTTCAGCATAGAGGATGCTAGAAAGGCTGAGGCATAACGCCAGGATCAGTGTTGTATATTTCATTGTGTTGAGTGTTCCTTATGATTTTTTTGTGAGTATTTTAATGACACCGTCACCAGTATGAGCGGTTATTTTGTTGGAAGTAGGACCAGTTGTTCCTTTTATGTGTCTGTCATCATTATCACCGATGGAGCCCATAATAGGTATGTCTGTCTTTATTTTCTCTAGAGTACTGGATAAGTCCAAAGCCATTTCTGTTTGTTCTGGTATTTTAATATTGATGTTTCCCAGGGTAGAAGAAAATTCTGACATTCCCTGGAATGTAGCAAAATCAATGTCTATGTTCCCGTCAAAAGTACTGATGTTCATAGCACCACTTACCTCTTTGGCTTTGACCGTGCCGAGTTTTCCCATGATAGTCCAGGCATTAGCGTGAACCCCTTGTGCCATAAGACTGGAGTCTGATCCCAGGTTTATATCAATGGACTCAAAATTTGAGTTCTGCAGGTCAATATCAGTCAAGATTGGGTTCGCTTTGAAGTGAGCTATCCTTAGATTCGATACGATAGTCTCTGTACGGCCATTATATAGCTCTACATCCTTTAACCAGGATTCGGGAACAATCACATGGATTTTTATTTTACCAAAACTAATACCAAATCTGAGAGGATTACGGTATTGCATCAATATTCGAAGCTCTCTTCCTTCCTGTGTTGTATTGATTTTTACAGGATTACTCTTTCTAAAGAACTGTTGTGCTTCGATCTTAACGAGTAGACTTTCTTGGGGACCGCTGGTTATCAAAGTCTTAGTGGGAACAATACTAATCCCTATGGCCACAGCTTTTAATTTGCTCTGGTCGATAATAACCTTGTCCATGTTCGCTATAGAATAGCTTTCTTCTTCCTGGATATCAGCTGCGCACAAGGGCAGAATCAGCAACAGTTCCAGAATCATTACGAATAAAACATTGCGATTTATCATAGATCTTTTCTCCTCTTTGTTTGTGATCTAAGGAGAATTATGAGGAAAAAAAGTAAGCTAATCTGTCACATATTGATGGTATTGGGCTCACATATTTATGGTATTTGGAGGGAATTTATGAGTTCAACTTTATTTCTTACACCCATTTTCTTGTAAATACTACGGACATGGGTCTGAACCGTAGCTAAGGAGATGAACAGGGTTTCCGCTATATCTTTGTAGCTATTCCCCTTAATCAAGAGCTGAATGATCTCTTCTTCCCGAGGACTAATCCCGCTTTCTGACAGTATATCCTTGTATCCTGTAAGATTTTTTGTCCTGTTTTGGCGAAGAGTCTTAAGAATATGGATAGTCAAAAGGGAAGATAACAAAATAGAGTAGGCTGGCAGGAGATAAAATATGCTGAGTTCATTCTGAGTATGGATTTTCGACCAAAGGCCATAAAATACATCAATAATAAAAATGGAAGATATCCCTAATATTCCCAGTAGAGTGATGAAGACCTTATACAAAGGAGATTGTATAAGTTTTCCCCTCATAAACCTAACATATGAGTAGATAGAGCTTGCTAAAAAACAAAAGAATACAAGGAGCTGGAATATTCCATTGAGAATGCTATTTCCTTCATTATAAAAGAATAATTTATCCAAAAAGGCGGTGATGGTGTAACCTAAGAATCCTAGGGCTATAATAGTTTTAATGGCAAGGAGCCATTTATTCTGCTCAGTATCTTGGGACAATAAAGTATCAGGTATAGGAAGAATAAAATAGGAAGAAGTGGCTAAGCCCAGGAAGAAAAGAAAGACTAGAAGGAAATATCCCCAGCCTTCTACACTAATATCTCCTTGGTAATAGAAAAATAAAATAAAGAAAACCGATACTGCTATCAAGATCAATGATAGATTCATAGCTGTTATAAGAGAGAAACGTTTGTCGTAATGAATCGCTCCAGCAGAGATAGCCGTACCTGCTACAAGAATGGAGTATGTTATAAACCAAAAGAATGAATAACCAAATTGCATAATAATTGACTCCTAATCTAATCCTTATTCGTCCTTTATACAACGTCTATTGACTAAGGACTCTGGTACAATTAACTTAAAGCCACATGACTATGACTAAGATAGATATGGAAGAGATTCTTGCTCTTCATTACCCAAACACACGTACATTACTGCATTATAACAATCCTTTTGAACTATTAATTGCTGTTATTCTATCAGCTCAGTGCACAGATGCTATGGTGAATAGAGTTACTCCTGATCTCTTTAAAGCCTATCCTAATGCAGAAGCTTTGGCCCATGCAGATCTCGATAATCTGGAAGAACTAGTCAGAAGAACAGGATTCTATAAAAATAAGGCTAAGAATATCAAAGCTACTGCCTCAATGCTTGTAAAGAAATACAAATCAAAGGTTCCAAGAGAATTAGAAGAATTGACTTCCTTACCGGGAGTCGGGCGTAAAACCGCCAATGTGGTACGAGGGCATATATGGGATGAACCAGGCATCATTGTGGATACTCATTTCGGCAGAGTAATGCGCCGTCTAGGGTTCACTGATGCCACAGACCCTATTAAAGTGGAACAGGATATTCAACAGATCATTCCCAAAGAACGTTGGTTACGTCTTTCAATGACAGCCAATTATCACGGACGGGATCTGTGCAAATCCCGCCGACCTCTTTGTGAACAGTGTTTTCTACAGGAAGTTTGTCCCTCACGGGAACTTTAGAAGTTAGACCGGATCAGAGTCATAAACTCTTCTCTGGTCTTAATATTCTCCCGGAAGCTTCCCAGGACGCTTGATGTGACCATATTAGAATGCTGCTTTTCTACACCGCGCATCATCATACACATATGTTTAGCTTCCATAACCACACCAACACCAAGGGCATCGATGGAAGTCATGACTGCTTCAGCAATCTGGTGAGTTAGGTTTTCCTGTATTTGTAATCGATGGGCAAACATATCCGCAATACGGGCTAATTTACTCACCCCCAGTACCTTAGTCTTGGGAATATAACCAATGTGGACCTTTCCAAAGAAAGGAAGCATATGGTGCTCACATAAGCTGAATATTTCAATGTCCTTTGCTATAACCATATCTTTATTACTAGTCTCAAAGACAGCCCCATTAATAACTTCTTCCAGGTTCTGGTGATAGCCCTGGGTTAGGAACTCATAGGCTTTGGCCACCCGTGAAGGTGTTTTGAGTAAACCGTTACGATTAGTGTCTTCCCCCATCTCATTGAGGATACCTGTTATATAGTTTTCCATATTATCTAGATTCATTGATCTTAATTCCTTCTTGTTATCTCTATTCCCACACTCTCACAGTCTGGGAATATTCCTACCTTTTCAATGGAAAGGGTGACTTCTTCAGCCAGAGGATGTTCCAGGCAAAAAGCGGCCGTCTTCTCTGCTAGAGTCTCTAATAAAAAGAACTCCGTACTGCGGATGTAGTCAATGACCTTGTTTTTCATTTCCTCATAATCAATCGAGAGGGATAGTTCATCTAACCGAGCCGCTTCTGTAATAGTTGTTCCCAGGGTAATGTTGAGAAGAAGCTCTTGGGGAGCTTCTCTCTCATGAGGGTAGATTCCCACTAAGCAGGGAACTTTTAAGTTCTTAATAAATACTTTGTCCATTATGGTTTAAGCCCCGTATTTTGTACGATACTCTTTAATCCGTTCCAGGATTGTATCGTCAATATAGACAGTCCCGTCAATGGGTCGATTGTACAGGTATTCTACGATTTCATCTAAGGTAACTATAGGAATAGGCTGAATGCCGTAGTCTTCTTCTATCTGGGCCAGGGCTGATTTATCACCTGTTCCTTTCTCTTGTCTATCTACAGACACTAATAGGGCTTTTATTTTAACATCAGCTGCTTTTTGTAAGAGAGGGATACTCTCTCTGATACTGGTTCCGGCGGTGGTCACGTCTTCAACAATAATGAGTTTTTCCCCATCTTTTAGTTTATGTCCAATTAGATTGCCCCCTTCTCCATGATCTTTGGCTTCCTTACGGTTAAAGGCAAAGAACTTATCCAGTTTATATTTGTCTGAGAGGGCCATGGCTGTTGTTATGACTAAAGGAATTCCTTTATAGGCAGGCCCGAATAAGACATCAAAGTCCTCACCATATACATTCATTAGGGCTTCCCCATAGTATTTACCAAGTTGAGCCATCTGATCACCAGAGTCATAATTGCCTGTGTTGATAAAAAAAGGTGTTTTTCTTCCTGATTTAGTTGTGAAGTCCCCAAAGGTAAGCACACCGCTTCTTACCATGAAGGTAATGAAGTCTTCCTTATATTGTTCCATGATCGATCCTTTAATTAAGTGAAGGTTTATAGCCTGTGGCCGCAACGACCCCGTATATTCCTCCCTTCTTAATCAGCGCAGCTCGCCAAAGGTCTTTCTTGTTATCACTGAAAACAATATCTTTGTCGAAAGCAAGGGTTGTCCAGAGTTGTTCCTCAATTTCCTTTTCTAACTGTTCTGGAGCCCAAACCGCACATCCTGCAAAAGGAAGGAGGGTGAAGCCTGGATTGGCTTCTTCAGTTTTATCATGGAGATAGGATTTGATCAAATGGTGATCCGGTTCAAATATGACATCTTTTACTGGTTCAAGGGATTCGATACTTCGGTATTTTTTGGGGATCCCATTGTGTAGGACAAAGAGAAGGTGTTCGTGAAGAGGTCCTCCCCAATAGACTTTCTGTTGGGCTATATGCGGATCTTGTATATCCTTTATTACTTCTATGAGTTTGTTATCCAACTGTCTATTTAAGACAAAGCCTAATGCTCCTTCCTCATCATGCTGAACTATAAGAATCACTCCATGGTAGAAGTTCGGATCATATAGATTAGGCTCTGCAATAAGTAAAAAGCCACTGAGGCTTTTTCCTCTCCCTTTACCCATAAGATTAACTCTAATTCCTTAGGATAGGCCCTTCAAGGGGAAGCTCAGCTTTTTGTCTGGTATTTTGATAAGGTATGGTGAAGCTCTTCTTTGATGTTATCAACCAAATCCTTTGGCTCTAGAACCTGGACGCTTGCTCCCCAACTGAGAATGAGATAGCGCACTTCCCATTCATTATTGGCATAGAACTCTAATAGCAGGTTAGTATCATCATAGGGGGAGAGTTTTTGGTCGGCCGTCCATCTTCGTTCATAAATCCAGTGACCTTTATTGATATCGACGAGAACCTTTACCAAGAAGGGGGAAGAAGAGGCCCCAAAGAATCCGTAATTATCCTGATCAATAAAACTTTCAAAATCAAAGCTTTCCCTTTTGAACTGCTCTTCCAAAACTGAGACCTGATTGATTCTGGATAGGGCATAGGTGGTAAAACGATCCCGTGATTTATTGCGCCCTATTAAGTACCAATTCCCTTTGACAAAGTATATATGATAGGGCTCAAGAGTCACTTTTTTGGCTTCCACTGAGGAGTCTCTCTGGTATTCAATAATCACATAATGGCTATTGTTCAGACTTTCCAATAAATGATTCCATACCTCTTCCTGAATAGATACCCAGGATTCGGGTAAGATACTTACATGCTGATGGAGCCAGTTATCAATATTTTGATCATCTTCTGTAGTGAATTTGCGTAAAAGCTCCTGAGAATGATGATAGAGCGGGGTGTTCTTATAGACTTCCAGTCCTGCAATGGTGAACTGGAACTGAAGGTAATCATCGGGAGTTAACTCTACTAGAGGATGGATATAATGCTTATTCTCATAACGATAACAACCTTTCTCTTTGACTATAGGTGCTCCGGCGGAACGCATGTCCGCCAGGTATTTTTTAATCGACTCTGTATTTTTATAGATACCGACTTCAGACAAAGCCTTCTGCATATCTTCATGATTCGTAATATTCTTATCTTTGTTACGTAATAGTATATCAATATGGTATATAGCTTTGTCTTTTTCGTTCATAATCTATCCTATTCATTGACCTTTTGTACGAATTTACCATGAAGTCTTTTGGTTAATCCATCCTTTTTATAGGGGATATCCCTTCCGTCAACAGCTGTAATGGGCATAAGCTCTGCCCCACTTCCAGTCATGAATATTTCATCAGCTGTGTAAAGATCATACCGGGTGAGGTTTGTTTCCCTAAAGGGGAGTCCTTCTTCCCGGGCGATTTCAAGGATTGTGGCTCTTGTGATGCCACCTAACGCTCCCAGGCTTAAATCGGGAGTCTTGATGATTCCGTCTCGAATGACAAAGATATTATCTGCCGTACATTCAACGACATAACCTTCTTTGTTAAGGAGAATCGCTTCCATACAACCTGCTTGTTTGGCCTCGATCTTGGCCATAATATTATTCAGGTAGTTCAAGCTTTTTACCCGGGGATCAAGTACATCTGAAGAAGGTCTTCTTGTGGCTGCTGTGACCACAGGAATACCTTTTTCATAGTATTCCTTAGGGTAGAGCTGAATGGTACTGAATATCATAAAGACGTTAGGGGTCTCACACTTATCAGGATCTAGTCCCAGTGTTCCAACACCTCTTGTTATGACCAGACGAATATAACCTTCCTTTTGGCCATAGACCCGGCAACCTTCTTCCAGAACAGAACTGATGTGTTCCGGGGTATAGGGAATATCCAGACGTAGTGCGATGGCACTATCAAACAAACGGATCACATGTTCATGAAGTTTAAAGATCTTGTTGTTATAGATACGAATCCCTTCGAATATCCCGTCACCATAGAGAAGACCATGATCCCAAACAGAGATTTTAGCTTCTTCATCTTTGATAAAATTTCCATTCATCCAAACCATTTTACTTCTCCTTATCCTGGTAGATGTCTCTTAAGAGGTGATATTTCTCGCCAAAGGTGGCGATTAATTCCTTATCAAAACGTTTTACGATTTTCATAATGTAGATATCATGCTTTATATAATCTTCAGCCAAATGAACAAAACCTTTGTTGTGGCTATAGGTTGCCAAATCAAATCCTGTATCTGTAAAAGTTCCCCAGAGCACTTTCCGGGAATCTATCACAGTAAGAAATGTTCTTCCTCCCTGTTCGTGGTAGATCGTATCTTCAATAGGATGATAAAAATTCAAACCAATCGATTCCCTAAGCATTCCAAAATGGACAGTAACAACCTTGATTCCTAGCTTTTCCTTTTCCTTGATAATAGGGCGGAGGTTTTTGATGTCTTCTTCCCATCCACTAATCAAGATGCTCTGTTGAGCGTCTTGATAAAACTCTCTTGCCTTGTCCAGTGCTTCTTCATAGGAGCGTAGATTCCATACGAATTCTGGGGATGGTTGAGTTTGGAAAGTCTTTAGATCTGCTTCCAATTCTTCCAGTTCCTTATCCACCTGAGTACGGGATCTTTTAATGAATTCTTCCTGTGGCAAGGGATGGTAATAGGCTTTACCCTCTTGGTTAACCTCAATAGCCATTCCCTTGTTTTGAAGTTTTTTTAGGGTCTCGTATATCTTGGACGTGGGAATCCTGGCTGACTTGGCCGCTTCGTAAGCTGTTACAGCAGGATTAGATAGGAGAGCCAGATAAGCTTTGGCTTCGTACTCGGATAATCCCCACTTCTTTAAGTTATTGATCATATTAACTACCATAGTAGTGTTTACTCTATTGGGAAATATTGTACAGGTCAATCGATTTCCCTTGAAATTTTAGTAGGTTTCCATACATATTTCTCAGTATGAATTTAAATTCTTGGATAATTATGGGAGAGGAATTAAACCGAATTCAGCAGGCACAGACACCTTTTGAATTCTGGCATGGATTCCTCGCAGGTATTGTTTGTTCGCCAATTGAATTAGTCCCAACGGCCTGGACAAATTTTCTTTTAGACCCTCAGGGACAGGGGCCAAAGCAAGCTCAGGAAGATTTAGGTGAAAAACCTGTCACTTTAGCATTATCATTACATAAAGAGATGCATGAGAAGGTGGCCAACTATGATGAATCTTTCTTTGCTCCTGTAACTCAGAATCTTGATGCCTGGGCAGAAGGTTTTCTATCAGCCCTTGGCTTTTGGGGTGATGAGTATATAGAAAAAGGTAGTTTTGAACTAAAACATCTCATGCAAAATGCCCTTATCGTGTATAATGCAGATCAGTTCTATAAAGATATGGGTATGGATCCAGACAGGCACACTAGGGCTGAAGAATTGTCTCGGGCACAGTCTTTCCTTCCTTTTATGGTAATGGAAATCTTTAAGCTTTGGATAGAAATCCATGAAGTGGAACACATTGATGTAGTGGATCGGGACCTAATGCAAAAAGTTAAAACGGAATTGGAGAAATTAGACCATGATTAAAAAAGAGATAGTCCTAACTAATCCAAAAGGTATTCATGCCAGACCTTCTGCGATGATAGTCCAGACAGGTCAAAAATACCAATCAAAGATAACAATTATCAAATCAGGTATTGAAGCTGATGCCTGCAATATAATGGAGATCATTGCTCTAGGTGCTCAATTCCAGGAAGAATTGGAAATCACAACAGAAGGTCCTGATGAAGAAGAGGCCATGAAGGATATGCTGGCTATCTTCGAAAGGAAATTCGATGATGAACCTAAATAATGATTAATTAGTACTATCTCTTCTGATTATCAAGACAATATGTGAGGAATAATGGATTTTATGCCCTTCAAAGTGACAGGGGCTATAACGGGCATGCTCAGATCTTCCGATCCTAATAAGGATCCTGTAGCGGCCCAGTTTTGGCCACGTCCGGAAGAGTCAATTATAAAAGAATATGAAACAACTGACCCCCTGGGGGATAACTTATATAAAACCGCATCAAGAGTGGTACATCATTACTATGACCGCATGCTCTTACTTGTTAATGATCGCTGCGCCGCTTACTGTCGGTATTGCTTTCGTAGACATTTTACAGGACAGGAAGGTTCCCGTATTACAGCAGAAGAGTTGAGTGAAGCATGTTTATTCCTTAAAGACCATCCCCAAATCGATGAAGTTCTCATCACAGGGGGCGATCCTTTAAGCTTGAGTAATAGTAATATCAAGGATATCATTAGTTCCTTAAAAGATACAAAACAGGAATTGACCGTTAGAATTGGAACCCGGGTTCCTATCGTTATGCCCAAGAGAATTGATGAGGGGCTCTTAAGGGTAATGGAAGAATATGGACCTATATGGATGATCTTACACATCAATCATGTTCAGGAGATAACACCTGATTTTATAAAAGCCATCGGAGATCTTCGAAAAACTGGTGTACAGTTTTTAAACCAATCTGTTCTTTTAAAAGGAGTCAATGATGATTGGCAGGTGTTAAAAACCTTGTATCGTCGTTTACTTCAATTAGGAATCAAGCCGTATTACTTATTTCAGGGGGATTTGGCATCAGGAACATCCCATTTCCGTGTTGATATTCGTAAAGGTCTAACTATAATGGAGAAGTTAAGACAACATTTAAGTGGTATGGGTATTCCCACCTATGCGGTTGACTTGCCTCAAGGAGGAGGGAAAGTTCCTCTGACAGAAGATCGAATCAGTCATGAAGATGATAAATGGTATTATATTAAAAATTTGGAAGGACATATCTACCCTTATCCAAAAGAGGTGTAATGGATAGTAAAGAGCGTTTACATTTAATCAATCGTGCCAGTTGGGCGGGAATCATGGGGAATGCCCTCTTGAGTGGAACAAAACTAGTTTTAGGTTTCCTAAGTGGTTCTTTGGCTGTTATTGGGGATGGTGTCGATTCGGCGACAGATATCTTAACCAGTATCATCACCCTTGTATCAGCTAGAATTGCTGCAAAACCGCCGGATGCTCAACATCCCTATGGACATGGAAGGGCTGAAACAATCGCTACAAAAGTTCTATCCTTTGTGATCGTTTTTGCTGGTTTTCAACTGGCCGTTACTACTATAAAGCAATTAATAATAAAACAATCTATGGCTATTCCAACGTCCTTAGCTCTAATCGCTACAGGAATCAGTGTTATAGGAAAGATTCTTTTGGCTCTCTATAAAGGGCGAATAGGGCGGTTAACCCAATCGAATATGCTTATCGCTGATGCAAAGAATATGCGTAATGATATCCTGATCTCTTTCAGTGTCTTAATAGGTTTATTCTTTACCTTTATCCTTGGGCTCCCTATATTGGATAAAATACTGGCTCTCTTTTTGAGTGTAATCATCGTTAAAGTAGGATTTGAGATTTTTATCGAAACCAGTGAAGAATTAATGGATGGTATCAGTGATCCAGAGATATATAAAATAGTATTTGATGCAGTAAAAAAAATACAAGGCGTTAATAATCCTCATAAGACTCGAATACGGAAAGTGAATAATTTATATGTAGTGGAAATGGATATTGAGGTTGATCCTCAGTTAAGTGTGGCAGAAGGACATCAATTGGCTTCTGAAGTGGAGAAGTCCATACGACATAGTGTGGAAAATATTTATGATGTTCTTATCCATGTTGAACCAGAGGGTATCCATCATTCCAGGGAAGAGTTCGGTTTAAAGGAATCGGATTTGAATCCCCAATAACAAAGGAGACATTCTGTGAATTCTGAAAGACTAAATACTTTTTTCCTCAGTACCATGCTGTTGATAGCCTTTATGGCCATCGCCAAGCTGACCCAGAATGTCCTCCAACCCCTAGTCATTGCGGTGTTATTGCACTTTACCCTCTTACCTATTGTAAAATTTCTGACCAAACTGAGGATTCCCCGGTTCATTGCTATTTTATTAATGATAGGCCTCATATTAGGACTAATCTATGTTCTTGGTATATTTTTCTATTCCAGCTTACGGTCCTTTGTACATGAGATGCCAAAGTATCAGGATCGATTCCTGGCTATCCTTGAGGATATCATGACCCGTTTTCAGATTCCGGGTGATTTGATTGATGAGTTTAATTGGACATCCACTCTAAGTAATATATTAGTGGGGTGGTCCAGTAATTTTATGTCCTTTCTTAAGGCTTTAGGCATTGTCTTGATATTTCTAATGTTTGTATCCTTTGAAGCTCCTTACTTTGACTTAAAGGTTAGAAGAGCTTTTCATATCAAAACTTCTACACGTATATTTCGAATGATTCATGACATTAACTCTCAGATTGGCCGGTATTTGATTGTCAAGATGAGTATATCCCTACTAACAGGATTTTTAATCTTTCTTGTGGTAACCTGGGCAGGGGTGGACTTTGCTCCTATATGGGGAATCATTGGATTCCTGTTTAATTTTATTCCCAACATTGGTTCCATATTTGTTGTGTTCCTAACTTCTATACTGGCTTTTGTACAGTTTTACCCTGATTGGCGAGTTCCATTGATTGTCTTCATTGGAACTGCTAGCATTCAGATGATATTAGGTAATTTAGCTGAACCAAAAATGCAAGGAGATAGTTTGGATTTGTCACCTTTACTAATTTTGGTGAGTTTATTATTCTTCGGATGGCTATGGGGAATTGTTGGAATGATATTAAGTGTGCCTTTAATGGTAATCATCAAAATCATATCTGCCAATATTGATGCCCTACGTCCAATATCTGTCTTAATGGCCTCAGGTCGTGTGATTCGGGAGAAAAATAGTGGAAATTAGAACATCTTTGGTGTTTAAAAATACTTACTTTGTCAAACTTCTTGGTATAGCCCCATTAGTAGGTCTAACCTTACGTGTGGATTATGCCATTATCATGGCCATAGCTGTGCTTTTTATTACCCTCTATCAGGGGGCTGTCTATGCATTTATCGAACCCTCTATGAAAGAAAACCAAAAGGATTGGGCTTTTCTTGGTACACTTTTAGTGGGGGGGACATTATTTTTAAGTGGTCTTTGGTTCTTTAGTCCTACTTACTATAAAGCTATTGGTTTTTATATAAAAATATTGTTCCTTGGTACGTATATATTTGAATTGCAAAAAGGCCGTTCTGAAGAGGAGAACTTATCCACCTGGTTAGGCCATATCTTACTAGAAGGTTTAGGGTATATTTTACTAGGATTGTTTCTCTCCTTAATAAGAGAAGCCCTGGGGGCGGGCACCATAAGCTTACCACATTTTGTTAGTGGGGGCGTATCCTATGATATTCCCGTCCTAAGCCAGGCCCCTATAAGTATATTAAGTCAACCTACGGGGTTCTTTTTACTATTCCTGGGGGCTATCCTGCTTTATCGCTTGTTTGGCCATCAGAAGCCAGTTCAAACTACAATCCATATTAATGATCTTCATGATCATGGCGGCGGACTTAAGACCAGTAAAGAGGATAAACCAGCAGTAAAAGCACCTGATCAAATCCAGCGTTTCCTTTATGAAATCAAAGATAAAACTGATGATTTGATACTTACGAAATATATGTATATAGGAAAGCAATCCTCACGAGGTATCCAGTTGTTCATTATGATGTCTACTCTCGTTGATGGAGTCAGAGGGGATTTTTATGTACAGGGAGAAGAGGAGCTGGAAA
The DNA here is from genome assembly GCF_000426705.1 of Spirochaeta cellobiosiphila DSM 17781. Lineage (NCBI taxonomy): Bacteria > Pseudomonadati > Spirochaetota > Spirochaetia > Spirochaetales > Spirochaetaceae > Spirochaeta > Spirochaeta cellobiosiphila. Next base: position 68,219 of record NZ_AUFW01000019.1, on the reverse strand, counting down.
AAATCCATTCTGGTATCTACCAAGAGAACATGTTTCCTTATCTATCTCAAGATGAAAAAAGTCGATTTTTCCTTAAAAGTAAGGATCCCTCTAAACATTTTGTGAAAATGAACAGTCTTCTCCAAAGATTACAGAATTATCATAAGCTGGAAGATTTACCAGAACAGGTTCCCTTTGTCGGTGTTATATACCTGGATCTGTCCTTGAACAAGATTGAGGACATTAAGGATATGTCCGACTTTTGGAGGTCTATAAATGACAAAACCTATGTCATATTCAGTGGAAAAGGAGATCTCTATCGTTATGGTCTCCGAGAGATACAACCAGGTATATGGCAAAAGAATAAGTAATTCCTGAATTTTGAGCCTTGCATATTCATTATCTTGACAGTTCTGCCCCTAAGCGGTAGAGTTTTAAACACCTTAGAAGAAAGGAAAGTGAAATGGTCGTAACACCTAAAATTCGTAATAATATTTGTATGTCAGCCCATCCCGTTGGATGTGATAAAGAGGTCGAAAGACAAATCAACTATGTTAAGAGCCATGGAGCTTTTAATGGTCCTAAAAAAGTCCTTGTTATTGGTAGTTCAACAGGGTTTGGTTTAGCCACAAGGATAACTACTGCCTTTGGATCAGGAGCCTCTACTATTGGTGTTGCTTTTGAGAAAGAAGGAAGTGGAAAGAGACCTGGTACAGCAGGTTGGTATAACACTGCTGCATTTGAAAGATATGCTAAAGAAGCAGGTCTTTATGCTAAGAGTTTTAATGGGGATGCTTTCAGCCATGAAATGAAAGCAGAAGTTATCAATGCCATTAAAGCCGATCTTGGAAAGGTTGATTTGGTTGTCTACTCCCTGGCGAGTGGGATCCGGGTAGATCCTGACACGGGAGAAACGTATCGATCTGTTCTAAAAACTCTAGGTGATTCTTATTCAGCCAAAAGTATTGATCCTATCAAAGGAGAAGTAAAGCTAGCTGTTATTGAACCTGCTAATGAAGAAGAAGTCATTGCTACCAAGAAAGTAATGGGTGGTGAAGATTGGGAGCTATGGGTAAATGCTTTACTGGAAGCTGACGTTCTGGAAACAGGTGCTAAGATTATTGCATACTCCTATATTGGACCCAAAGTAACTCATGCTATCTATAGAAACGGGACTATTGGACAAGCTAAGAAACACTTGGAAGATACAGCAGACAAGATTAGAGAGCTAATGACAAAGGTTAATGGTGAAGCCTATATCTCTGTAAACAAAGCTCTTGTAACGCGGGCTAGTTCTGTTATTCCTGTTGTGTCTCTATACACAGGTATTTTGTACAAAGTCATGAAAGAAAAAGGTCTACATGAAGCTTGTATTGAGCAAATGTACCGTATGTTATCTGATAAAATCTATGGCTCTGATGCTGTGAAAATTGATGAGGATAAAATGATTCGTATGGATGATTGGGAATTAAGAGATGATGTTCAACAAGCTGTTGAAGACATCTGGTCTCAAATCAAGGATGATAATTTAGAAGAATTAACAGACTTGGAAGGTTTCAGAACTGAATTCATGAATCAAAATGGTTTTGATATTCCAGGCGTCGATTACGATGCAGATGTAGAAATCTAAACCAACCAACACTTATATCTATCTAATGCCATAAAGAGACCCGCCTTATTAAAAAGGTGGGTTTTTTGCAACTATTATCCATATGATAAATATTGTTAGTACCAGTAAATGCTGTATACTGATTGATCTCGTCAAAATTAAACTTCATAAAGCAAATCACCTCCAACATATGCAGTTAAATTGTTCTTATTCCTCTTTAGTAATATGTTAGATCTATAATTAGAAACTGACGAAAGGTTGTTCTGTTACTACATCATAAGATGACAGGGCCATAGGGGGACGAACTTGGGGCAATGACGAGAAAAAGTTAGTGTTTATGTTTTCAATAAATAATCTATTGCTATACCGATTTCCTTTTTAATAACAGAAAGCATTCCTTACATTTAAGAGGAAATCGGTCAATATAAATAAGATGAAAGAATATTAACATTATGCCTATAATAGGAAAATGAATATAATAGAATCAGAACAGGTTTGTAAATATTATGACCTCGAACCCTTCACTGAGATTAGCCAAGCTGAAAAGCATATCCAGCGTTGGTTAAATTTCTATCAGGAAAAGAAACAAGTGCGTTTTACTATATCCAAATCGGGTACGATTATAGGAACCTGTGGATTGTACCTAATAAACTCATATCATAAGCGTGCTTGTCTCGGATATGACCTATTACCAGAATATTGGGGAAATAAAGGTTTTGTCGATTTACTTATTTATTCTAGGATTTGGTGAGTGGGTAAGATAGAAGGGAAGTTTAATAACATCATTGATTTGAAATTATCTGGTTTCCGCTATGGTAGGAACTATTATGTTGTATTCCTATAGCTCTGATAAAACACTTGAAATCTAGCATGACTTTGAATGTTACAGATTAGGCTAGAGGGACGGTATCTCTAAGAGGTAATACAGACTCTATAAGATTTAGTAATTCAATATAACTTAAGCTTTGTCATGGACTGTTAGTGTATAACCATTGATATCTTTGAACTGAAAGGTTAATCCAAAGGGACTTGGGGTGGACTCTGTGGTATAGTGTCAAACCCAATAACTTCTGTATAAAATTCTTTGGACTTATCTAAATCAAAAACTTGTAGGGAAAAAAAGTCTAATCCGTTAATTGTTGTCACCATGCTGGATATTTACTAAAAGTAGTGCAACAGGAAATAAGAAATCATATGGATAGGGAGCTAAAAACGATTGGCTTAACAACGTCTCAATATTCTAGTTTAAGTGTTATTGATGAATTTCCCTGGTATATCAAATGCTGAAGTTGCCAGAAAATGTTTCGTATCCCCTCAAACTATAATTTTGATTGTAAACAAGCTCGAAGAAAATGGACTCATAAAATGGTTTGATTCGGAGACTCACGGACGAATACAAAAAATTGAACTTACTCCTAGAGGATTAGCTTTATTAAAAGAAGCAGATGGTATTGTTTTTGCCATTGAGGATAAATTATTCGCGGCTCTCTCTAAGAGAGAAGTAGAAACTCTCTGTGATCTCCTTGGTAGAGTGAAAACTGTAAGTTGATAAAAAGATTATGATTTACTTATTAGCCGGGCAAGGAAAACATATATCGATGAAGCTATATGTTCAACATTATAAGTGATATGTGGTTTTTTTATTAAAAAAGGCATCCCATTTAAGGAAAAAGTGGTAAAGGGTTTGAAATGAATAGGGTTATACTGAACAAATAATAGATATAGATATTTTAATTGAGAATATGGCCCGCTTTCATAAGATAACGCAGGAATTAAAGGAACTAGGATATGAACATCTAGGTGACCTTGGCATAAAGAAAATGAATACAGATGGTTTTTTGCGGATATAATTCAAAAATCTAAAGAGAAAGGCGTTAGAACATAGTCTCTGTGCAATTTACAATAATATTATATAGTAAGAGCTGAGGTCTGATAGGTGTGAAATCAAGAGAATCGATTTAACTGAAGAATGGGCTCATTATAGAGTTGTAGAAGCTGGAAGTTTTTTATCAACTATTGTATACAAAATGAAGGAAATTGAAAGTAAGATTAATGGTGCATTTGATCTATTAGAAACAAAGTTTCCTAGAGAGTGAATTTCCTTTAGCATGGAATACCTTCTTTGGGTATATCAAGAATATTAGTTACAATAAGAAATCAAAACTGGAGTGATATATTGGAAGAGAATATCAAGTACAAACATATTCATATTTTTGGCGCTTCTGGATCAGGCACAACAACATTAGCCGAAAAATTATGTAAAAAACTCCCTCATAAACACTTAGATTCTGATGATTTTTTCTGGAAAACAAAATATACAGAAACTAATCCAAGGGATGTACGTCTTAACTTGTTAAAAAAAGAACTATATTACTACGATAATTGGATCTTATCGGGAGCTGTAATAGATTGGGGGAATCCCATAATTCCATTGTTTGATTTAGTTATATTTATTTCAGTTACAAATGAAATCCGTTTAAAACGACTACGGGAAAGAGAAGTTAAACGCTATGGAGATGAGATCTCTCCCAAAGGACATCGATATAAAGATTTTTTACAATTTATGGAGTGGGCAGATCGATATGAAACCGGTGGCATGGATGTCAGAAGTAGATATCAACAGAAAACTTGGTTAGAAGATTTATCATGTAGTACTATAGAACTTAATGGGGACAACCCAGTTGATACAAATTACCAAATAATATTAGGGATGATATCAGGAGTTTTAAAGGAAACGTGAGACATGTAAAAAGAACATGATTGGAACAGTAAAAATGGAGAAGGTTCTTCAATTCTTTTCTCCTCAACAGAAAATTGTCTAACAAGAGATATGTTTTCACTGTACTCCAGTCTTAAGAATATTACCAATATTTGTAAAAGTTTTTATTTCATTGGGAGATCACATTTGAAACAAGTTGTGTGGATTATAGCATCACCTCTTTTTCTTCTTTTAGTTATAGGGTGTAACAAAAATGAAATATCAAAATATCAGCATGAATACCAATTACATGTGGAAGATTTATCTTTTATTTCTGAAAATGGTTACAAGGATAACTTTGCTGATATAGATCTACAAGCTACTTTACGTTACACAGGAGTAGCATTGGATTGTGCTATAAATGGAAATGGCTTTTTTTGTTATTCTGATTCAAATTCAACTCATTTTCTTTATTCCCGTGATGGAGCATTACATATAGATAATGAAGGTTATCTTATAAATAAAGACAACTATTATCTGGAACCCAGAATCCAATTACCACTAGACTTGTCCATTGATAGGATATTTGTCAAACAAGATGGTTCCATCACATATATCCAGGAAGAAAGAACTCTAGGACAAATACATATATATAACAGAACAGATGATGAATATGTTAAACGTGGTAATTATTTTATCTTTGAATCTGTAGAGGAGATACAGGATTCTAAAATAATATCTAAAACATTAGAAATGAGTAATTATTCCCTAAGATCAAAATTATATAGAATGCTAGAAATCCTTTTTCTATTAAAAAGCATTGATTCAAGACACAGTGATTATTATGATTTCCGTATATATTTAATCGATGAATTATTAATCTCATTTAGAGAATCAAAAAGAAATATGATTCAGGTGTTTTATAGGGAAGTAGAAGAGACTGTAAAATTTTTGTCTTTCCAATCTCTAAAGGTATTTTGAAAATATGAAGAATGTCTTTTGGAGAGCTGTGATTTTCACTTATAACTACTTATAATAAAATGTCATATTTATAAAATCGGGGTAAAAATGAGAAAAACTATTATATCTTTGATAATGGTATTCCTTATTGGATGTTCAGCAACACTTCAAAAAGCACCAGATAAAATAACTTTACATCAGAATCAGAAAGCTCTATCTGGCAACAATACTTCAGGAAAGATTGGATTCTGGTTGGAGCAGAAGAAAGGTGGGAATTTCTTCATGGAAAGATATGAGCCAGATTACTTTAATAAAGCAAAAGAAATAGGTTTGCAATACATTCGTTTTGGACCAAACCTATTACCTGCAAATGAAAAGGATTTTCTGATAGGCGATCTTGATGATTTTGAGACAATCAATCGAGATGATCTGGAATTATTGCTGGATATTTTGGATGATGCTTATAAAAATGATATAGCAATAGTGTTAACAATGTTCGAACTCCCTGGACATAGATATGGTAATCCTAATGAAGTTGAAACAGATACTCGACTTTGGGAAGATGAGAAGTACTGGAGACAGTCATTTGATTTTTGGAAAGAGCTTGCTAGTGCTGTTAAGGATCATCCCGCGATTGTTGCCTATAATCCTATTAATGAACCTTGTGCTGCTTATGCATATGGTTTCGATAGACCTAATGGTAGTTTTAAAAGATGGTTGGAGAGGGCAGAGGGAACCGTTGCGGATTTAAACTTGTTTAATACTCTGATGATCGAAGCCATTAGAGAGGTGGATTCAGAAACTCCTATTTTACTTGATGGCTATCTATGGGCAGATCCCAAAGGTATGCCTTTTCTTAAACCACAAGAGGATCCTAATATCCTATATGCATTTCATAATCCAGGACCCTGGACTTTCTCTTCTTTGGAGAACGGAAATAAAGGGAGATACAGCTATCCTAATGCTATGCCCCAATATTGGAAAGGCCTAACAGAAGTATGGACAATTGATGATCTTAATAAACTATTATCACCTGTTTATCAATTTATTAATGATAATGAAATAGAACCATTTCGTATTATCGCCAGTGAAGTTTGGTGTAATAGAAGAATTAATGGTTGTGCTGAATACTTAGGTGATCTGATTACTTTATACAATCGTAATCAATGGCATTGGAGTTTCTGGGCATTTAATATTTATAGTCCCTATACCGGCTTTGACTATCAACTTGGAGACATACCTGACTCTGGTCGCTATATAATAAATATTGATAAAAAGGATATTGATCTTGAAAAACTTAAGATTCGAGTTCCTAACCCTATTTGGGAAGTCTTATACACTCAGTTTAATAGTGGAATAGAAGACAAGGGTATACTAAGTGATAGTAGTATAGAGACCCGTAGTGTTGACGAATTAATATTGGATCTGGATAATGAAGAATGGATCATTAGAGACAGTGCTGTATTAGCTCTTGCAATCCAAAAAGACCTTGCAAGAAATGCCATCCCAAAGTTGGTTCAACTACTTAATGATGAAGAATGGCTTGTCCGAAGATCTACTGTTTATGCCCTTTCGGAAATGATTACCGACTCTGATAAAGATGTTATTATGGAAATAAAGAGACTAAGAAACGATCCAGAAGAACAAGTTCGTATTGAAGTCGCGCTTGCTTTAGGTAAACAGTTATTAATCAGTAAGGAGCTACGGAATGTACCCATACCCGGAAAAGAGAATACTAGAGAATGAGCATATAATTCTAACTCCAATGGATATAAGTGATACAAATTCCTTATATAGGGTAATAGAACAGAATGATGATAATCTCTTTTACCACATGTTCTTTGGACCTTTTAAATCAGAGGAAGATGTTAGGCTATATATAGAATCTCAGCTTCAAAATACAGCAAATGTAGTATTCACTGTTTTATCTAAACGTTCACAAGAAGTTGTGGGAAGTGTCTCACTTATAAATATCAATAATAAAACAGGGGAAGCAGAAATAGGTAGTATTTGGTATTCTTTAAAAGTGCAACATACAGAAGTAAATACTGCTGTCGCTCTATGTCTTCTTAAGTATTTATTTGATGATCTTCATTATAGACGAGTCGTGTGGAAGTGTGATGATATTAACATTTCCAGTAAAAAATCTGCTGAGGCTCTTGGTTTTGTTTATGAAGGATTATTTAGGAAGCATATGATCATTAAAGGACGTAATCGTGATACAGCCTGGTATTCTATGATTGATGATGAGTGGGCAGGGAAGAAAAGTGGATTGCAACAAAGACTGAAAATAAAGTTAATGAAAACCCACTAGGCAAATACCTAATGGGTTATTTAACATTATATTAACTGACGAATCACATAAGGGAGGATTCCTCCATTTTGGAAGTAACCTAAATCTACAATTGTATCTAATCGGCTTTTTGCTTTGAATGACCAAGCATCGCCTGATTTTGGTTGGACTTCAATGGTAAGTATATCTCCAGGTTGAGTCGTTTTTAAGTTATGAATACTAAATTGTTCATCCCCTTTGATACCAAGGGATTCCCAAGATTGTCCTTCAATAAATTCTAAAGGTAATACTCCCATACCAACAAGATTTGATCTGTGAATACGTTCATAAGATTGGGCAATCACAAAACGTGCTCCCAATAGGATAGTTCCTTTAGCAGCCCAATCACGACTAGAACCTGTCCCGTATTCTTTGCCACTCATAACCAGTAGTGGTGTTCCTTCTTCCTTATAGGACATGGCTCCATCATAGATATAAACTACATCGTCTTCAGGGAACTTTTTGGTATAACTTCCTTCCTTAGGAGCCACAAGCTGATTCTTAACACGTATATTGCCAAAAGTTCCTCTCATCATGACCTCATGATTACCACGACGGGACCCGTAAGAATTAAAGTCTACTTTATCTACCTTATGGGATAACAGATATTGTCCAGCTGGGTAGTCTTTAGGAATTGCTCCTGCAGGACTGATATGATCTGTAGTGATTGAATCTCCCAATAGAAGTAGGGGCCGTGCTTTTTCAATAGAATCAACGAGTGTTATTTCTTTAGTAAAACCTTCAAAGAAAGGTGGGTTTCTAATATAAGTGGAATCAGGATCCCATTGGAAAGTTTCACTTTCTTCAACTTGAAGAGATTGCCAGTATTCATCTCCTTCAAAGATGGATTCATATTGTTGTCTAAATGATTCTCCAGAGACAGAGGAATCAATTAAGGATTGAATCTCTTCATCAGTGGGCCAGATATCTACTAGGAAGACATCTTCTCCTTCTGCTGTTTTACAGATAGGTTCCTTTGATAAATCAATTGTTATTCTACCAGCTAGAGCGTAAGCGACTACCAAAGGAGGGGAGGCTAGGAAATTACCTTTAACTAATTGATGGATACGGGCTTCAAAATTTCTGTTACCTGATAGTACAGAAGTCAGGGCTATATCATTTGTAGATGCTGCTTCTTCTATGGCTGGATGTAGTGGCCCTGAATTCCCAATACAGGTGGCACAACCAAAAGCGGCAATATTGAACCCTAAATTTTCTAGGGAGCTTAATAGGCCAGCTTTTTCAAGATAATCCTTAACGACCCTGGATCCAGGTGCTAAAGTAGTTTTAACCCAGGAGGGAACTTTTAATCCTTTTGCGGCGGCTTTCTTTGCTACCAATCCCGCTCCTATCATAAGCGCTGGACTGGAAGTATTGGTACAACTGGTAATAGAAGCGATGGCAATGGTTCCATCATCAATTTGAACAGTCTCTTTTCCTAGTCTAACTTCAATCGCGCCCCGTTCTTTAGATTTATCAGTTTGAACTTTACCTAAGGCTGTTTGAGTGTCACTAAAGTTGAGTCGATCCTGTGGACGGCTTGGGCCTGCTAGAGAAGGTACAACAGTTGATAGGTCTAATTCTAACAAGGTGGAATAATGAGGGTCATTCGTCCCTGTATAAAACATTCCCTGAGCTTTTGCATAGGCTTCGACAATAGAAGCTTTTTCATTTCTACCTGTCAATTTTAGATAATCAATTGTATTTTCATCTACGGGAAAAAAGCCCATTGTTGCCCCATATTCTGGACTCATGTTTGCTATAACCGCTCGATCAGTTACCCCTAAATTTTTCATTCCTTCGCCAATGAACTCAACAAACTTACCAACGACTCCATGTTTACGAAGCATTTGTACAATAGTGAGGACCATATCTGTTGCTGTAATACCTGGCTTTAATTTTCCTGTTAATTTGACACCTACAACATCCGGTATGAGCATATAGTAAGGTTGTCCGCAAATAACGGCTTCCGCTTCGATACCACCAACACCCCATCCCATAACACCTAACCCATTAATCATTGTGGAATGACTATCAGTCCCTACTAGACTGTCTGGGTAAAGAATGATTTCACCGGCTTCCTCTTTTTGCTGGACTACTTCACCAAGGTATTCTAGATTGATCTGATGAATGATTCCCGAGTTTGGTGGGACAACCCTAAAATTATCAAAACTCTTTTGAGCCCATTTTAAGAGTGAGTATCTTTCTTTATTACGTTCATATTCTTTTTCTACATTTTGGGCTAAGGCTTCAGGAGTTCCGTAATGATCAAGTTGGACAGAATGGTCAATAACAAGATCTACAGGTACAAGAGGGTTGATTTTGAGAGGATCGCCTCCAGCTTTTTTGACCGCATCTCTCATAGCAGCCAAATCGACTACCGCAGGAACACCAGTAAAATCCTGCATTAATACACGTCCTGGATGGTGAGGAATCTCAAAGGGGTGTTTTGTTCTATCCTTTCCAGAAGCTATTTCTGTTGCATGTTCCTCTGTAATAATAGTACCATCTTGTTTTCGTAGGACATTTTCCAATAAAATCTTCAAACTAAAGGGAAGATTTTGAGCTTCCTTAATTTGAGAAATATTGAAGTAGGTATATTCAATACCTTTAATATTAAGGGAGGCTTTACTCTCTGTTTTCTTCATTGTCTCTCCTAAAATTTATACCATTTTGGTTGCTATAATAATAATTTACAAAGCCTTATACAAGGAGTAATGAATATTTATTCCATTGCAAAAAGCTTCGAAAACTTTATATTTTCCGTACTTGATTTACTAGCTGAAGTACAATAAACTGGTAACTAGAGTGCATTCATCGCTTAAGAACTGTACTTGGAGGAACAAATATGAAGACGAAAGTGGATTTCCCTAATATCAACTCAAAATCTCCTGATGGTAGCAGACCAGATGGTTCTCCCTTTAGGGTTTTGATAGTAGATGATTCCATGTTCGTAAAGAAGCAAATAGGTCAGATTCTAACTTCAGAAGGCTTTGAAGTTGCTGGAACCGCTGCTGATGGTGAAGAAGGACTAGAAAAATACAAAGAACTATATCCTAATGTTGACTTGGTCACAATGGATATAACTATGCCTAAAATGGATGGTGTAACATCTTTGGAAAAGATTATCGAATTCGATAAAGATGCGAAGGTTATTATGATTTCTGCACTTGGTAAACAAGATCTTGTTAAAAAATCTCTCGTTATCGGTGCTAAGAATTATATTGTTAAGCCGCTTGATAGAAAGAAAGTTCTGGAAAGGGTCATGACAGTTCTTGATCAATAAGTAGTAAAAGACCGTCCCTGTTTGGGGGCGGATTTTTTAAGCTCGAATTTTAAAAGAAATGTTATAATCTGATAGAATCATCTCAACCTTTTTCATCATTTCTACACTTGGAACATTATGTATTCCGTAATCTCTAGATAGGCATTTCCCGGGTCTGAACTTTGTAAAGTAGTATTGATCGGATTGCCTTATAAAGGGTATTAACTCTCTTATATCATCATCCTCCAATAAAGGAGGAACAATAACGGAACGCATTTCTAAAAAGATATTTTGATGTTTAATCTTGTCTATACTTTGTTGAAGCAGATCATAGTAATCATAGTTTTCACTGAGACCCATGAGTTTTTGTTTTTGTTGTGTCGTTTTTATATCCAGGGCAATATAATCAACATCGATATTATCTAATTTAGAAGGATAACACCCATTTGTATCCAGCTTAACCAGATATCCTTTGTCTTTAATTAAATGAATAAGTTCTTTTAAATCAGGATACATGCTAGGTTCACCTCCTGATATTGTAACACCAGAGAGTACTTTCTTCCGTTTATCCAAAAAATTACTTAGTTCTTCCCATGTGATACGCCCCTCTGGATAGGGGCGTATTAATAAGTCATGATTATGACAATACGGACAACGTAAATTACAGCCTGGTAGAAATAACACTGCGGATATTTGCCCAGGATAATCAATGAATGATGATGGTTGCAGATAGCCCAGTATTGATTCTGATGTAATTCCCATTTAGTTCAATTTATCCATCAACGCCTGAGGTGTTGATGCACGGAATAATTCCTTACCATTCTCATTGTAGAAAATAGCTGTTGGTGTTGCTAAGATGTTCTTTTCTAGAGCCTTTTCAAACCCCTCATCACTTTCGACATTGTACTGTCTGCTCTCTAGGTCAACTGACTCAAGTATATTCTTAACAGGAGGACAGTTTGGACAGGTATCTTTAAAATAATATTCATAATAACTATGTGTACTATTACTCAATACAGAAGCTTCTTGTTTAAAAGTAACACGTTGGTTAAATTCATCTCGTTTACCTTTGTTCCAGTTATTAACACATCGGTAGTACCCAACAATTCTGGTATACACTTCTGTTTGAGTCCCTTTTACCTTACTTAATTGTGATTGTAATTCCTCAATTTGTGAATCAATTGTTTCTACTTGAGTCATGCTTCCCCCTTAGCTTAATAGCTCTCGTTTTTTATTTTCAAGAATTGTTATTTGTTGTTGAATGTTCTGTTCTTCCTCAGTTTTACATTTAGGACAATGAAAATGTTCTCCTTTTATATAGCCATGCTTCGGACATATACTAAAAGTAGGTGATATTGTGAAGTAGGGTAGTCTGTAATTTTCTGCTATATTTCTAACAAGTTTCTGACAAATTTCCCAATCATCAATTGCTTCTCCTAAGAAACCATGGAATACCGTTCCTCCCGTATACTTAGTCTGTAAATCATCTTGATGATCAAGTGCTGCAAAAATATCTTCTGTATAATCCACAGGCAATTGACTTGAATTTGTGTAGAAAGGATCTTCTTCTCCACTGGTGATAATGTCAGGATAATGTATCTTGTCATGTCGAGCTAACCGATAACTTGTGCTTTCTGCAGGTGTTGCCTCTAAGTTAAATAGGTCGCCAGTTTTTTCCTGATAATCTGCTAAACGTTGTCGCATATGATCAAGAATTTTTCCAGCAAAAGCCTTACCTTCTGTAGTTGTAATATCTTTACCAATAAAATTAAGTAGAGCTTCATTCATTCCTGTTAAACCAATGGTATTAAAGTGGTTATTAAGATGTTGAAGATAACGTTTTGTGTAAGGAAAGAGTCCTGCTTCCAATAGTCGTTCTACTACCTTACGTTTGATTGTTAATGATTCTGCAGCTAAATCCATGAGATGATTTAGTCTATGCCAAAAGTTTTCCTCAGAGGAGGCAAGATAACCGATTCTAGGCAGATTAATAGTGACGACACCAATACTTCCTGTAAACTCATCAGATCCAAATAGCCCTCCCCCTCGTTTTCTTAACTCTCTTTTATCTAATTGTAAACGACAACACATGGATCTCACATCACTGGGATCTAGATCACTATTAATGAAGTTCTGAAAATAAGGAGTTCCGTATTTGGCTGTCATTTCAAAAAGGAGCTTAGCATTGGCCGTATTCCAATCAAAATCAGGAGTAATGTTATAAGTGGGAATGGGATATGCAAATCCTCGACCATTAGCATCTCCTTCTAACATGGACTGTATGAAAAGTTCATTAATGAGGTCCATTTCAGCCTGGCAGTCCCCATAAGTGAACTCCATTGTTTTTCCACCAACAACGGCATTTTTATCTTTTAGATCCTGAGGTACTATCCAATCTAATGTAATGTTTGTAAAAGGAGCTTGTGATCCCCATCTTGAGGGAGTATTCACCCCAAATACAAAAGATTGCATGGCTTGCTTTACTTCATCTTTACTCAGTTTGTCTTGTTTTACAAAAGGGGCCAAGTAAGTGTCAAAACTTGATAAAGCCTGTGCTCCTGCCCACTCGTTCTGCATAACACCAAGAAAGTTAACAATTTGGTTAACTAGTGTTGATAGGTGTTTTGCAGGCTTTGAAGTGATTTTGTCAGGAACTCCTCCCAGTCCTTCCTCTATCAATTGTCTTAATGACCAACCCGCACAATATCCTGAAAACATGGACAAGTCGTGAATATGAAATGCTGCACTACGATGAGCTTCTGCTATTTCAGGTGTATAAATATTTTTAAGCCAATAATTAGCCGTTATAGCACCGGAATTATGAAGGATTAGCCCTCCTAAGCTGAAGTTGACGTTAGCGTTTTCATTGACCCGCCAATCTGTTTGTCCTAAGTAACCATCCATGGTCTCATTAATGTCAAGAACCAAAGCTTTTGTGTCACGAATAACAGCGTGTTTCGCTCTGTAAAGTATATAAGCTTTTGCTATTTCGACTTCTTTCTGCTCAATAAGGACTGATTCAACGATATCCTGAATCTCTTCAATTGCAGGAACAGAATTAGGATGCCGTGAACTCATGAAGTCGGTTAGTTTTTTTAATACTTCACCCGTTAATTTGCTTGATAATGTTTTGTCTTCTTTTTTAATTGTTGCTTTAATAGCTTTTTCGATGGCTTTTTCAATCTTTGTTATGGCAAACTCTTCAATTTTACCATTCCGCTTTACTACCTTCTTTATGGGGCAGTCCGGCGTGAGTTCTTCTTGGGTAAACCCAAGAAATTCATTCCACTGTGATTTCATACTTTTCCTAATCCTCTATCTTTTCAATTTCGTTCACAAATTCAGCCACATCATTGAATTTTTTATAAACGGATGCAAAACGGATGTAAGCCACACGATCTAGTTCATAGAGCTTTTTCAATACTATTTCTCCAATCTGAATAGAAGGGATTTCATGACTTGCTTTCCCCAGGATAGCCGCTTCATCTTCAATCTTGTTAAGGATGTTTTCGATGGTGACACTAGGTACAGCGCGCTTTTCAAGAGCTCTGTTTAACCCTCTTTCTATCTTCTTTATATCAAAGGGCTGTCGTCTTCCATCAGATTTGATAACCATAAGAGGTGTTTCTTCAATTCTCTCATACGAAGTGAAGCGATAAGCACAGGAGTTACATTCTCTTCTTCGTCTGATAGAGGTACCACTTATGTTCTGTCTTGATTCCAGCACTTTATCATCGAGGCTTCCGCACAGGGGACATTTCATATATATTCCTTCATAGTGTGGTAAGTGTATAAAAGTAATGGTAACACACTGTCAATAGCGTTTCAAGAAAAAAAGAAGGAACCTATATCTTGTATGCAGAACCAAAATTACGCATTAGATGAGAACTGAGCCATTTATCAGGATGGGGTTTTCCCGGTATCTTCATACGCATAGGGGAATTATATCTTATTCTTTTGGAACCCTTATTTGTCTCATAAATATCAGGATGGAGTAAATTCATTTTTTCAATAACAATGCCTTTGCTGTAATTGTCATGGATGTATTCGATTTGCCCTTGGGAATCAACAGATACCACCATGGCAACATGGGTTAACGGATCATCCCAGAGTCCATTATCGTTGTAATCATAGGTATTATCAAAGAATATGAGGTCTCCCGGCTGGGGGTATTGGGTTTTATATAGGAGTCCTTTGTCTTGAAGCGTTTTATATATCCGGTCAACGCCATTGCCAACATACTGATCATAATCTTGGGCCAAATCAATGCCTACTGACCAGTATATAGCTAAAACCAAGCCACTACAGTCCATACGAAAGGATTCATTTCTAACCCATAAGTTCTGTCTACCTACAAAACTCCGGGCTGATTGAACAAGACTTGTTTGAATATGAGTTTGATTTTGAGATCGTTGCTGTTGTTGTTTGGCTAAGGGATTATTCCCGGGTCCCCAACTATCAATTACTTCTAGTGTTGAACAACTGCCTAGCAGAAAGAGTAAGGCAATAGGCAGTAAAAGCTTTAAATTACTGATCATATTGCTAATATAGTGACATATTTTTGTTTTAACTAGCAATATGGGAAAGTTCTTGATATTTAAATGAACTCTATTAGACTTAAGCCAAAGGGGGAGGTTGTAATGAATAAGGACAACAAAGACGACAACCTACTCTGGGTAGAGGATGATGATGATAATACCCAGGATAATAAATATCTTCTATTTAACTTAGGAACGGAAATATACGGAGTTGGCATTAAGTATGTTATTAACATTATAGAATTACAGAAAATAACAGAAGTTCCTGATTTGCCATCTTATATTAAGGGTGTGATTAATTTAAGAGGTGCCGTTATTCCTGTTATGGACTTACGACTTCGCTTTAATATGACTGCCCGGGAGTATGATGACAGAACCTGTATCATTATTGTGAAACTAGATTCTACACAGATGGGTTTTATCGTAGATACAGTAGCGGAAGTACATGATATTTTTCCCCATGATATTGCTCCTCCACCATCATTTCGTAAAACAAATGGAAAAGATAGATACATTTCTGGTCTTGGGAAAGTTGGTGAATCTGTAAAAATCATCCTTGATGTGGAAAAAATCCTTTATTCGGAAGATGTTGACAGTATAAATGATAAAATCATGGCATAGGTAAAGGTATGGAAATCTATAAAGACCGGGGCATCTCAGTAGTATCCATTGAAATGAAGGTATTAGACACGAATAGTTACAAGGCTTTTAAGAATGAACTGTTAGAGAAGGTCGAAGAAGAGGGTAAGCTTTTATTAGATATGCAATCCTTAGAATTTGTTGATTCTGCAGGTTTAGGGGCTATATTAGCCATTCTTAGAAGTGTGCATCAGAAAAAGGGACAGATAAAGATCTGCAATGTGGGTAGATCCGTAAAAATACTATTTGACCTGGTACGTTTAGGAAGACTATTGGAAATATATGACAGTTATGAAGAGGCCATTGAGGCTTTCTAGATCATCCTGTATTGCTAAAGAGAAACTCCCTTGTTATAGTGGTTGAACTATAACAATGAGAGGATATTATGGATAAAAAACGTATACTAACCGGTGATAGGCCCACAGGAAAACTTCACTTAGGACATTATGTCGGTAGTTTATCTTCACGAGTTAGACTTCAAGATGAATATGACTGTTTTTTTATCATTGCTGACCTCCATACTCTTACCACAAAGCCAGCAAAAGAAGATATTGAACGAATAAGCGATAATGCCAGAGAAATGGTATTGGATTATTTAGCCTGTGGTATTGATCCAAGTAAATCAACCATCTATTTACAATCAGCTGTTTCAGAAATATATGAATTGAACCTTATATTTGAGATGATGGTAACCGTGCCACGTTTGCAAAGAATACCTAGCTTAAAAGATATGGCTAAAGGGGCTAATCTTACAGAAATGCCCTTAGGTCTTTTAGGTTATCCTGTTCTTCAAGCGGGAGATATCCTAATGCCTCGAGCTAATCTTGTCCCTGTCGGCAAAGACAACGAATCTCATGTAGAGTTGACGAGAGAAATAGCTCGTCGCTTTAATTACCTCTATGGAGATGTTTTTCCTATTCCTGATGTACTAATTGGTGAAGTTCCCACTCTGG
Organism: Spirochaeta cellobiosiphila DSM 17781; assembly: GCF_000426705.1. Classification (NCBI taxonomy): domain Bacteria; kingdom Pseudomonadati; phylum Spirochaetota; class Spirochaetia; order Spirochaetales; family Spirochaetaceae; genus Spirochaeta; species Spirochaeta cellobiosiphila. The sequence goes on along the minus strand of NZ_AUFW01000019.1, from coordinate 51,246 downwards.
TAGGGATTGATGGTAATGCCAAAATGTCCAAATCGTTAAACAATTCTATTTTAATATCTGAATCAGAAAAGGATCTTATTAAGAAGGTCAATTCTATGTATACAGATCCTAATCGTATTCGTGCAGATATTCCCGGAAAAGTAGAGGGGAATCCTGTCTTTATATATCATGACATATTTAACCCTAATAAAGCAGAAGTCGAAGACCTAAAACAAAGATACGAGACAGGTAATGTGGGTGATGTGGAAGTCAAACAAAAACTCGCAACAGCATTGAATAACTTCCTTGAACCCATTCGAGAGAAAAGGAATGAGTTTGAAAGTCAAAATGGTCTTGTGGATGAGATTATTTATGAAGGCACCTTAAAAATGCGTGAAGAAGCACGGCAAACAGTTCTTGCAGCAAAGAAAGCTATGGGATTGACTGGTATTTGGAATAAAATATCTCGAAAAGCAGAAAAGTATCGTAAAACACAGGACAAGAAATAGGGCTAACCATGAAATATAAAGGTATTATTTACGATCTGGATGGGACTATTGTAGACTCAGAACCGATCTTCTATGAATCTGATAAGCAGTTTGTGGAAAACTATGGTGGATCCTATACTGAAGAAGAAAATAAGAAGTTCATTGGTGCTGGAGGTCGAGCTTTTGTTCAATATTTTATTGAAAAGCTTAACTTGAAAAAGTCTTTAGAAGATTTATTGTATGAAAAGGATCAAATCTATCTGGCGTTAGCTAAGGAAAAAGGGGTTAATCCTTTTCCTGCTGTTGTTCAGTTAATCGAATGGGCCGCTCAAAAAAGAATAAAACAGACTGTGGCCTCAGGATCCTCCTTGAAGATTATATCTGAGATACTAAAAATTACAAAGTTAGATACCTTTTTTCCCATTATTACTAGTAGTGATGAGGTTGGTAAAGGCAAACCTCATCCTGATGTCTTTCTCATGGCTGCAGAGAGAATGTCTCTAGATCCTAAAAGTTGTCTTGTTCTGGAAGATTCTATTCATGGTGTAGAAGCGGCGATACGTGCTGGTATGGATGTTATTGCCTTTAATGATAATAAAGAGGCTCTAAAACAATGGGATGAAAGTTCTATCATATATCAATCTCCCAATGCTTCTGTAGTGGAAATCAATAAGGTAAAAGCTCTGCTTACGAGTGATTAAGGATAGTAATAGTCTTTATCACGACGTATCTTAGAATTAAACTTCTTATCACTTATGCTTATTATATCATCCATTACCCAATGTTTTAGATGGCCGTAACCAGGAATAAAAGGGGAATAGGGATTATGAAGAGAACGTAATCCCTTTAACCATTTTGATGTTTCTTTGATGCTATCATAATGATAGTATCTATGAATCAATTGTACTGCTTTCAGACTATAGGATTTTTTTGAATGGCTAGAATGGCAGATGTCGCAACCTGGACAATAAGATAGGGTGTGATCGAAATATTCCATAAGTGTTTCATATCGGCATTTTTTCTGGTGCAGGAAGGATTCTTTTTTACAGCTTTGTACAAACACAACACTAGCCGCTGTGTCACCATTTCTTCCTGCTCTCCCAGCTTCTTGTAAGTACGATTCTGGGTCTTCTGGTTCTTGATAATGTATGACTAAACCAATATCCTTTTTGTCTATACCCAATCCATAAGCACAGGTAGCTACCAATATAGCATTGGTACTGATCATATATTCCTTTTCTATATGCTTTTTTTGATCAATCTCTAAGCCCGCATGATAGTAAAATACATCCCTTTCAGGATATCTTTTTCTGATTTGGTGGCATAGAATCTCAGCTGTATTGCGTGTTGAGACAAAAATAAGTATACAGGAATTTGTTAAATAAAGGATAAGAGTCTGGTCTTCTTTGCTTATTGAAACAATAGGAGTTTTGTTTAGCAGGTGATATAAACTAACAAGAGGATCTAGAACCTTAATATAGAATAATCTTAGATTATCTCTCAAAGGACTTGATAATAGCTCTATTGCACTGTGATCATTAAATAGATGTTTTTTTATGTCTTGTTGTACTTGTGGGGTCGCTGTGGCTGTAAAAGCTCCGCAAACAGCCATTGTCATTTTTGATCGGATTTTTCCTAGTTCTAGTAGGGTTGGCCTGAATGTTAAACCCCATTGACTAATAGTATGTGCTTCGTCGCAGATCATAAAACCTATTTTGTGTGATTGTATTATATAGTCAAATTGGGGATTCAAAAGAGATTCTGGAGTTGCTAAGATAAAACCATTAGGACTCAACTTATTAAATTGTTCTTTGATCAAATCCTTATCTACTCTACCCATAATTTTTACAACGTCTAAGCCTTGTTCCCTTAGGCGACGGTGTTGATCTTCTACTAAGGCTCTTATTGGTAATATAATTAAGGTTTGGGTATGACAAATCAATCCTGGTAGGGTAAAACAAAGAGATTTACCAGCTCCTGTTGGCATAACATAGATATGATTATTGATAGCCTCATCATTATTCCTTGATTTAAAAGACTCTATTAATTGGTGTATGACGAGAATTTGTTTGGGATATAAGTAATTGATTCCCAGTTTCGTTTTTGCAAATTGATTTAGGGGATGCATATTTCTCTCCTCTATTGCTTAAACCAATAGAGAAGAGTTTATGCTTCAATATTGATTAGATACCTTCTCCCATAAAGACTGTCCAATCTTGGAGATGTAGATAGACAGTATCTCCTTTGCTGAGATTCAAATCATGACCTTCCTTCTGTAATATACTGACTTCCAATAATTGATCGTTGTCCTTGCGCTGTACTTCTACTTTAAGACGAGCTCCTAGCCAACTTATTTCTTTGACCACTGCTTCAACATCATGTTCTGATTGAGGTTTTTCATTAATCTTTATTTCATGAGGTCTGGCAAAGACCTGTTTATCCTCATTACGAAGATGATAGACATTTACAGTATCAAGGAAAGAATATACAAACTCATTGGCTGGTTTTTCGTAGATTTCCTGTGGAGTACCTACTTGTTCTACATTACCTTCATTCATCAAAATAATTTTATCAGCGACTTCCAGGGCTTCCTCCTGGTCATGGGTTACCATGATAGTGGTAATATGCATCTGAGAATGAAGTTTTTTTAACCAGCGTCTTAAACCTTTCCGAACATTGGCATCAAGAGCTCCAAAAGGTTCATCAAGGAGGAGTAGAGAGGGTTTTACGGCCAAAGCTCTAGCTAGAGCCACCCTTTGTTTTTGCCCTCCAGATAACTGGTCAGGATATTTATTTTGTTGCCCCTCTAATTGAACTAAGAGAATGAGCTCCTTGACTTGTTTCGCGATTTCTTCCTTGCTAGGACGTTGCTCTTTGTTTTTAGCACGTAATCCGAAGGCTATATTGTCAAAAACAGACATATGTCTAAATAAGGCATAGTGTTGAAAAACAAAACCTACCTTGCGTTTTCTAGGGTGAATGCCGTTCTGATCCATTCCTTCAATGAGGATCTTTCCTGAATCAGCTGTTTCTAGTCCTGCTATTGTTCTTAAGAGAGTTGTTTTACCACAACCAGAAGGTCCTAATAGGGCATACAATCCACCGGATGTAAAATTTAATTCAATATTATGTAGTACTTCAATGTCTCCATAGGATTTCCGTATATTGTTCACATGTACGTCCATGTCTTATTCTCCTCTCTTCTTTTGGACTACTTTTTTTACTACTAGACTAATGATAGCAAAAGCAAAGAAAAACGTCGCTGCTCCATATGACCTGATTGTTTGATATTCACTGAAATATATTTGTACTTGTATGGGTAAGGTCACTGTTTTGCCTCTCAATAATCCTGACACTACTGAAGCCGCACCATACTCTCCAGCGGCTCTCGCTGCTGCCAGTATTAAGCCATAAAAGAGTCCCCACTTTATTTTGGGCAAAGTAATGAGAAAGAATACTTTCCAACCATTGGCACCAAGTAGTAATCCTGCTTCTTCTTCGTTGTGCCCTTGCTCTTCCATAATGGGAAGTATTTCTTTAGCTACATAGGGAAAGGTGACGAAGAGAGTGGCTAAGAATAGTCCAGGCCAACTAAATATGATAGCAAAACCTAATTGATCAAAGAATCCGCCTATTGGGGAATTCTTTCCATAAGCTAATATTAGCATTAGTCCAGCGACCACTGGACTTATTGTGAGCGGTAAGTCTAGGGTTGCTCTTAGCACTTTTTTTCCTGGAAAATCAAAATGACATATTAACCATGCTGCTGCTAATCCAAATATTGCATTAAAAGGTAAGGACACGACGATTAGTGATAGACTTAATAAAAAGGCTTGTATTGTATCTGAATGTAAAACACCTTCTAGCCATTTTTCCGGACCTTTACTAAAGCCACTTAATAATAAGGAAAACAGAGGGAGTACAATGAAGATAAAAATGTAGGAAGTTGAAATTGTTATCAATATTTTTTTCATGCTTTTGACTTCCTCAATGTATGGCTCTGTATGGCGTTAAATATAATCAATGTTATCAAACTAATAGTTAAGATGGCCAAAGATAAAGCTGCCGCACCTTCTGTGTCATAGGTGTCAATCTTATTGTAGATTATTTGCGTTAGGACTTCTGATTTGAAGGGGAGGTTCCCTGCAATAAAGATGACTGTACCGAATTCACCTATACCTCTGGCAAATGCCATGATAAAACCACTTATTAAGCCAGGTATTAAGGCCGGGAATATAACATCTTTAAATGTTTTAAATGGAGAGGCTCCCAGGAGAAGACTAGCTTCTTCTTCTTGTTTATCAAGTCCTTCAATTACAGGCTGAAGACTTCTAACGACAAATGGCAATCCAACAAAAGTCAAGGCTATGAAGATTCCTATAGGGGAATAGGATAACTGTATATCAAATTGCTTAAGGAACGCCCCTAAAAAACTTTTTGTTCCAAAAAAAGCTGCTAAGGCCACACCTCCAACGGCACCTGGAATAGCAAAAGGCAAATCAAGCATACTGTCCATAATAGATTTCCCTGGAAAATCATATCTGACTAAAGCCCAGGAAGTAATTAATCCCATTATTAGGTTAAATAAGGCAGCTAAAGCACTAATTCCCAGAGTTAATTTGATGGCGTATAGAGTGGCCGGTGTTAAAAGTGTACGAATTATACCAGATAGTCCAACAGAAGTTCCCTTGATAACTAAAGCTATCAAGGGAATGATAAGGACTATGGTAGTGTGCATTAGTACAATCGTTAAGCTCAAGCTTTTACCTGGGAGTATATTATTATCCTTCTTTTTAAAGATCACATAGTCCTCCTATCAGCACATATACTATTGGTTATTACCTAGTTCTTCCTGAATCTGATCATAAGTTCCGCCTTGGGCAAAATGGACTTCCTTTGCTTTCTTCCAACCACCAAACACATCCTCAACTTCGAATAAATCCAGGGTAGGTAATTGATTGGCATATTCAGCAGCGACTTCTTTATTGTAAGGTCTGTAGTAACTTTGAGCCACGATTTCCTGACCTTCTTTGGTATATAAAAAATCCCAATAGGCTTTGGCTACTTCAAGGTTTCCTTTTTCTTTGGCATTTTTTTCTACGACAACTACATACATCTTTGCATCAATTCCATAAGAAGGTACAACAACTTCAAAATCTCCATCCCCTAAGTCTCGAGCTATCAAGTTAACTTCTGATTCAAAAGTTAGTAATACATCTCCTAAACCATCAGATACAAAAGCATTGGTTGCCGCTCTTCCCCCAGAAGCCTGGAGTATAGTGTGTTGCAGTACTTTTTTCACATATTCTCTGGCCAGGTTTTGATTGTTACCACTCTCTTTCAGTCCCCATGCCCATGCTGAGAGATAACTGAAACGGCCATTGCCTGTTGATTTATAGTTAGGAGCTACAATTTGAATATCATTTCGTTCAAGGTCTGACCAGTCTTTGATGTTCTTCGGATTCCCTTTTCGTACTACGAAAGCCATAGTTGAAGAGTAGGGATTTGAGTTGTTGGGATACTTTGTATACCAGTCTTTTGGTATTAAGCTTCCTTCTGGTGAGTCTTTTGTTTCTTGGTATAACATATCAATATCAAGAAATTGGTTCATTGATACTAAATCGGCAGGAACACCATCTACAACGGAACGTGCTTGGCGTGAAGAACCAGCATGACTTTGTTCAATTTTTACGTTAACACCTGTTTTTTCCTTATACCAAGGTTCAAAAGCAGTATTCTCATTCTTAAAGATTTCTCTCGCTATATCATAGCTAACGTGAAGCAATTCCTTTTGATTATCATCTGTCTTATTGCTGCAGCTGATGAACAATCCAAATATTGCAATGATAAATAATAAATTAGATTTGTGTCCCATCGTCGCCTCCCTTGCGATTTTTACTAATATAATCAGGAATATAGCTTTTATATTTTATATAGTCAAGTAAGTTGATCAGGTTACTAGTTATTGTTATTTGTTTGAACTTAAAGGTAAATGAATTACAATTAGCTTTATGACTGATAGTGAATTAAATGGTAAGAAGATATTTTTTGTTTACTTGCCTAATAGCACAAAAGAGGAGTTAGTTAACTATCTGATTTCGCAAGAGTATGAGGTTTATGTTTTGGACAAACATAAGGTTGTACCTCTCATATGCTCTAAATATCCCAATTCTATATTACTAATTGATATTGATGAAGAATTATCATTGAGCCAGTGGATGGAATTTATACATAGTTTGTCACCAGATGGTACAGAACTAGAAATTTCTATTGCTGTTATGTCGAATAATAGAGATAAAGATATCCGAGAAAAAATTCTTAACGAATGGAAAGTTAAGGTAAGTTATATAGAATTAAAATCTGGTTTTGAAGGAAGCCGTAAAAATATTGTTAGTTTTCTTGAATCAAATAAGGCAAAAGGTAGGAGAAAATATCTTCGGGTTAATACAGGATACCAGGGAAATGCCTCCTTAAACATCAGAAATGAAGGGCGACTGATTAATGGTAGGATCCTAGATATTAGTTCCTTTGGAATGGCTTGCTCTTTTGATGAATATATTGACTTTAAGAAAAATACTTTGATAGAAGATATACAATTAAAGCTTAAGGGTGTTCTCATCACAACTAGTGGAATAGTTTTTGGTGGAAGGCTTGATGAAGTTCCTGTGTACGTAATAGTATTCGATCATCGAAAACAACCCATAAATAAAAAGAAGATTCAAAATTTTATTAAGAACGTTTTACAAGAAATGGTAAGTAAATTGGTATAAGGAGACAGACATGCGCTATTCAAAAGATCATCTGTGGGTTCGTAAAGAAGGCGATTTAGCCTATATTGGCATAAGTATATTTCATGTTGAAGAATTAGGTGATATTACATTCATTGATTTTCCCGCTTTAGGTAAAGAGGTCGAAAAAGATGGGGTTCTTTGCTATATAGAATCGATAAAGGCAGCCAGTGATGTTTATTCCCCTGTTAGTTGTAAAGTTGTTGAAATAAATCAACACCTTAAAGATGCTCCTGAGTGGGTTAATAAAGATGCTGAAGGGGAAGGTTGGATTATGAAAGTTTCATTAACAAATCCTTCTGAGTTTGATAAATTAATGGATCATACTCAATATGAATCCTATTTAACACAGGACTAGTTTGGGGTAAAGTGGAGTTTTTCTCCACTTCTTTTTTCCTGATTATTAATATATGTACTATTCATACAAAGTTGTAATTCGCTTGCAATTTAACGATTATTTCATTTATAGTATCAACGCTTTGATTTTGAGAGATAGATTATTTTAATATCTAATTAAGGCATAAATATGACAAAGCGTGATAATTGGTGGTCTAAGAGAAACATATCAGTTATATTAATATAATAAGTGCATCGAGGAGCAGTGAATGAAGCCTACTGTTGGAATTAGTGATATTGGCATCTATATCCCACAAAATCGTATTAGTCTTGAAAAAGTGAAAGAATATAGATCAAAAGTTGAGCCTAAACTTGAGCGTCGATTAAGAGCCGCTATCCAATCAACAGGACAAAAGTATATTAGATTTCCTAATCTACAGCAGGACACCGTTACTATTGCAGCTCAAGCTGTCCGTTGTTTAATGAACAATAAAGATGATAAATGGAGTAAACAGCGTTATCACGTTGTTGGAACAGAATCAACTGTTGATCAAGCAAAGCCTGTATCGGCTTATGTAAATGGAGCACTTGAAAGAAAAGGCTATCCTATTAATAAAAGACAAACTACATTTCAAGTTCAACATGCTTGTGCTGGTGGTACTGCAGGACTTATTTCTGTAGCTTCACTGATAGCTTCTGGTCATATTGATGATTTAGGTATAGTGACTTGTGCTGATGTGGCTAGATATGAGACCTTCTCAACCGCTGAAATTACTCAGGGCTCAGGTGCTGCCGCTTTATTGGTTGAAAATAATCCTGATTTATTAGAATTAAACTTGGAAACTTTAGGCTTCTCCAGTCAGGATGTTGATGATTTCTTTCGTCCAAATGGATCTGTGATTGCAAGAGTGCAAGGTCGATATTCTATGGAATGTTATGATAATGCTTTGGAAGAGGCCATCAATGATCATGCTCAAAGAAAAGGGGCCAGTGTACAAAACTTACTGAAAGAAGCAGATATGTTTGTCTTACATGTACCCTTCTACAAGATGCCTTATAATGCTCTTCGCAAGTTAATAAGTCGGAATTTAAATTTGCATAAAGAAGAGTTAGATTTATTTCTTAATGAACGTTGCTTCCTGGATTCCATAGAGCCCATTAAATATATAGGTAATACCTATACTGCTAGTACTTATATATCCTTGGCCTTTCAATTAAGAGCCATGTACAATAAATATGGTGATGATCTCATTGGAAAGAAACTTTTGATGGCCTCTTATGGTTCTGGTAACACCATGATTATTATTGAAGCAACTGTTGCTTCCAATGCTATTAAAGTTATCAAAAACTGGGATCTAGACCAATTATTGAATGATGTAAATGATGTTGACTTCACTGAATATGAAGACTGGATAAACGGATATTCCAGCCCTGAAGATTTTAAAACTAAACGTGATAGTAAAGTCATAGAGAAAGATGAATCAGAAATTTATCTTTCATATATCAGGGAAGATGGATTTAGAATATATGAGTAATTCTTCTATAGAGGAACGGAAAAAAAAACATCTTGAGATTTGTCTAGATCCTAATCTCCCTATAGAAGGGGAATCAGCAGGTTTTGATGATTTTGGATTTATTCATCGATCCTTACCTGAAATAGATGCTAATAGTATTGACCTAAGTACCCATTTATTTGGACAGGATATAAAACTTCCTTTATTCATTTCTTCCATGACTGGTGGTAGTGCAGAGGGGTTTAAAGCAAACAAAGAATTAGCCAGAGCGGCCAATCAAGCGGGAATACCTGTAGGTATGGGATCTATACGTATTCTTTTTGAAGAAGAGTCAGTATTTCCACATTTTCATTTAAAGAAGATTGCTAGGGATGTTCCTGTATTTGCTAATCTTGGTTTTGTCCAAATTCGAGATTTTGATCATTCCCGAATAATTGAAATGCTTAAACGCCTAGAAGTACAAGGACTAGCTATTCACCTCAATCCTGCACAGGAAATATTTCAAATTGATGGTGATAGGAATTTTGAAGGAATACGTGAAAGCCTTGGACGATTTATGAACCAAAGCCCGGTTCCTGTTATGGTAAAAGAAACAGGGATGGGAATTGGTCCTAGAGAAGTACGGGATCTTAAGGAATTAGGAGCCACTTATGTAAATGTAGCAGGGGCGGGTGGTACTAATTGGGCCTCTGTGGAAGCCTTTAGAGGAAACGATCTCTATAAAAATGCTGCGTTAGAGTTTAAGAATTGGGGATTAAAAACAGCACATATTCTCTATGCATTAAATGACCAGGTCTCTGGGGTTCTTGCCTCAGGTGGTATACGTAATGCCATGGACATTGCTAAATCATTAGCCTTAGGTGCTGATGCCGTTGGTATGGCTTTACCTTTCATTCGTGCGGTCAAGGCTGATGGAGCTGATGGTGTTCTTACAATCATAGATCAATGTAAGAAAGTCTTAGAATCTGTTTGCTTATTAACAGGTGTTAGTCACTTTAAAGACTTATCAAGAGATCATCTATTGGTATCCCATCACATACAAGAACAAATAAAGGATTGGAAGGACAAGATTTAATAATGAATAATGGTCCCCGTCTCCCTATGGGTTTTCGGAAGAAAGATCCCCATGTCCGCAGACAATTAATATGTGAATTATGGAATATATCAGAAGATAACTTTCTCACCTTAAATGATGATAATCAGCAACTCTTACTATCAGATCAAATGATAGAGAATGCTATTGGTACTATGCCAATACCTTTGGGTATTGTCACAAATATGCTTATTAATGATAAGAGTTATACCATTCCTTTAGTGACAGAGGAACCCTCTGTCATAGCTGCAGCAAACTATGCCTCCCAGATTATATCCAGAAAGGGAGGCTTTACAGCCAGTACAGACAAATCAATAATGATTCAACAAGTTTTTATTGATACGACTCAAACAGATGTTGAAAAGATTCCAGAGCGAATCGAAGAGATCAAGCAGTATTTATATCCACAACTTCAATCAATGATAAAACGTGGAGGGGGGCTTCATCGAATTAGCATAGATTATTTAAAAGAAAGTCTATGTTACAAACTGGAACTGTATATTGATGTATGCGATGCTATGGGGGCCAATTTGTTAAACACCATTGGGGAGTCTATGGTTCCCTGGATTGAGGAACAATATGCTGTCCCTGTCATAATGACAATATTAAGCAATAGTGGCATACAAAGGCAGGCTCATGCTCAATTCACTATACCTGTAGATGTTCTAAAAAAGGGCAATTATTCGGGGCATGAGGTAGCAAAGCGAATAGTAAGAGCCTCAATAATAGCACAAGAGGATTTTAATAGAGCTGTAACTCATAATAAAGGTATTATGAATGGAGTGTCTGCTTTAGCTTTAGCGACGGGTAATGATACACGTGCAGTGGAAGCCTCTATACATAGTTATGCCGCTTGTTCAGGACAATATAAAGCTTTATCACAATATAGAATTGAAGATAATAATCTTATAGGATCCATAGATCTGCCTGTAATGTTGGGGACTGTTGGTGGTAGTATTTCTTATCATCCTATTAGCAAAATTGTGCATCAAATATTAGGTAATCCTAATGCAAATGAATTAGGAACAATCGCAGCTTCTTTAGGTCTGTCTCAAAACTTTGCAGCGCTCTTTGCATTGGTATCAGAAGGTATACAGAAAGGTCACATGAACCTGCATAAAAAAAAGGAAGGAAAATCATGACAACTGCCATAGCTCATCCTAGTCTGGCATTGATAAAATATTGGGGTAAAAAAGATCCCATACTTAACCTTCCAGATACAACTAGTTTGGCCTTAACCTTAGATGGGATTGATACGACCACTACAGTTGAAACAGCAAGGGTTGATAAGATAGTTATTAATGATGAAGAGCAGGATCCTGCCTATTATAAACCTTATTTGGATCAATTCCGTCAATTAGGTGACTATCAAAATGGATTTAATATAAAATCAACTAATAATTTTCCCACAGCAGCTGGCTTAGCTAGCTCTTCCTCAGGATTTGCGGCGCTTACAGTAGCACTGGATAATTTATTGGGATTGAATCTACCTAGAGAGGAATTAAGTTCTTTGGCTCGTATTGGTTCTGGTTCTGCCTGTCGTGCACTATTTGAAGGTTTTACCATATGGTCTGAAGGTTCGACACATGCTGAATGTATTTATAACAAACAGCATTGGCCAGAGCTACGCGTTTTGTTAATTCAAACACAAAAGGGCAAGAAATCAATATCTAGTAGAAGTGGTATGACTTTAAGCAAAGAAACAAGTCCTTTTTACAATGAATGGTTAGAATCGTCACGGAGTATAATTAAACCTTCTGTTGAAGGTATAGCTAAGAGAGATTTAGCTATTTTAGGTCCTTATATTCGACAGTCTTATTTAAGAATGTTTTCCACCATGTTTACAGCCAATCCTCCTTTTATCTTCTGGTCACCACAGACTTTAGATATCATTCATTTTGTACAGAAATTACGAGACGAAGGAATATGCGTATGGGAAACTATGGATGCTGGTCCCCAGGTAAAGCTATTTTTTGAAGAAAAGGATGAAGATCGAATCCTGGGAGCTATAAATAATAAATATCCCGAGCTTAATACATTTAAAACTAAACCAGGACTGGGAGCACATCTCATCTAATGAATATAAAAGTTCCGGGAAATATACTAATTGCAGGGGAATATGCCGTTACCTTGGGCGGTGGATATGGTCTGGTAGCAGCAGTTCCTACATATGGAACTCTTGTATCATCAGCGAGTGATCATTTTCAACTTATCAGTAAGTTCAATGGTAAAGCCGTGAACTGGAAGGGTGAATCAGAATCTCTTTTCACCATTATATATGAGAAAGCTCAGACTATTTATAATGTCAATCTAGCCTCTGAAGCAGTCCTTATAGACACAAATGATTTTTCTTTTCCTGATGGTCGAAAAAAAGGTTATGGATCCAGTGCTGTTGTCGCTGTACTTGTTTCTATTTATGTTTTAAAAGATTTATTAAAATCAGGCCAATTAGGTTACGATGATATTTTTAGCTTAGCATTGCAAGGACATAGGATTTTTCAGGGAGGAACAGGCTCAGGTTATGATATAGCTGCTTCTTTATATGGAGGCCTTGGATCATTTCAAGGGGGAATAATTCCTTCTTTTCATCCCATAGAATCCTATTATTGGCCACCGTGTCAGATTCTAAATGGCTCTAATCCTGTACGAACTGTATCTTCTATGAGGCTTTTTTGTGAATTGCAAAAAAAGGATTCTCAATATATTGAGACTTTCTTTGAACAGAATCAAAGATTAGTATCACTAATGATAGAAAATATTGCATCTCCCAAATGGGTAAGTATTTTAGAAGAATATAAACAGCTTGCTGTTGCATTAGGAGAAAAGATTGGTGTCCCTGCCGAATTTTCTCCCATGGAAAAGGGGTGGTCAAAATGTTTAGGTGCGGGAAATGAGTTAGCCTTGTATTTCCCCGAAATTGTATTGAATCAACTTTTAAGTCTAAGTCCTTCGGGGGCTGTATGGAATTAGAGAGAGTTGGTTGGGGTAAGCTTTTACTTTTTGGAGAACACTCAGCCGTACAAGGATATCCAGCTTTAGGTATGGCTCTTCCTGAAAAAGTGAAGATAAAATGGATTCCTAAACACAAGGAGCCTTGGGTTTTATCTGGTGAAGCCTATACTTATCGCCATGAGTTTAATCACTTGAAAAGTTATATTGAAAGTTTTTTCCCAGAGTTAAAGAACTGGGGGGGATCTCTGGATGTGATAAGTGATGTCCCTATAAGTAGTGGATTTGGTTCTTCAAGTGCCTTATCCGTTGCGATTGCAAAATGTATGGTTGATTTCTTTAAACTACCAAATAAACTGGCAGATATTTGGTCACTGTCGCATCAGATTGAAAAACATTACCATGGTAAACCTTCAGGAATTGACACTGCCCTTTCTCTTAGTCCAGGGGTAAAGAGAGTCGTGCCCTTTATTCAAGACAACAGTTACTATGAAGAGTTAAAAGATATTAATTATCCAATAGTGTATGGTTCAGTAGAAAGAACAAGTAATACAAAGGAATTAGTTTATTCAGTAATAGAACAATGTGATAGGCCTGAGGGCTCTTCCATAATAAAAGAGCTTGGTTTCATTACAGAAGAGGCTATTCAGTTGGCAAGGTCTTTAGCTTCTATCGATTCCTGGGCTAGGTTGATTAATACAGCCCACATCCTTCTAAAAAAACTTAACTTAGGAAACCATCAACAAGATAAGTTAATACAGGAAGGTATTAAAAAAGGTGCTGTAGCTGGTAAATTATCAGGAGCAGGAGGTGGTGGGGCCTTTTACTTGCTCTTTGAAACCCATGAAAAAGCTAAGGAATATTATGAACAGCTTGTAAGACAAAATGTAACGTGTGGTCTTATATAGTGATCGATTTTGAAGTACTTAGGAGTATAGAAGACAAGATTGATTCAGAAACCAAAAAATCTCACGGTATATATTTTACTCCGCTTACAGTGGTAGATGAAATTACTCAGTATTTTGATTTCTCAAAGATTAATAGGGTCATTGATTCTACAGCTGGATGTGGTAATTTTTTATTACCTTTGGCATTAAAACATCCAGATATTGAATTTTATGGAATTGAAAAAAACAAAACCCTTTATCAATGGCTTTCATCCCATTCAAAAAATGTTCCTAACTTAAAAGTTTTTCATGGAGACTTGTTAACAGATAAATTCCCTATACCGGCGTGTGATCTATATCTCGGTAATCCTCCCTTTGTAAACTATGTAGATCTAATCGAAGAGGATAAAAAGCACTTTAGAAAATTGTGGCTTGAGTATTTTCCGGATGCCAAAGGTTTCAAAATGCTTCTGGGAACGAGTAGAGGAGATTTGGCTCTTCTTTGTTATATACACACTATCAAGAAGTATTTGAAGAACGAGGCCCAGATTGGAGTTGTCCTTCCAAAATCCTTAGTAGTTGGTAATGGAGCATCCTCTGGATTTAGAAGTTATAAGGACATTGGTCTGCAACTAATAAAATCTTTACCAAGGGGTAAAAATTTTGTTCATACAAACAGAGAGAATGTATTCGTGATAGGTCAGAAAAATAGACAAACCATATGGCCACTGCGTTTTGAGGAAAAAGGGGTCAGTAAGGATCTTGTGACCACCAATAATCATACATTTATTGAGCAAAGATTTTATAACTTACTAGGATCCAATCCTTATGAGCCTAGACAAGGAATCAACACTTTAGGAGCAAATTCCGTTTTCTTTTTTGATATCAAGCCTTTTGAATCTAAACTCATAAAGCCACTTCTCAGATCTGGAGACCTTAGCGCTTATAAAGCAAATGGGACTAAGTATGTTCTCTTACCCTATAATATAGATGGCAAAATCATTAAAGAAGAGGACCTAAAAAAACTATATCCCATAGAATATAAATATCTTCTTAGTAAGAAAAATATTTTGAAGAAAAGAAAATCTAGATTTGCCTCTCATAACTGGTACTGTCTCTTTGGTATAGGCCCATATACATTTAAAAAATATAAAGTGGTATGGAGAAGTCTGGGGGCCCGTCAATTAAAAGCTGCAATCGTAGAAGAAGATTTACCTAATCAGGCTATGTATTGCTATATAGGAACAGATAATTACAAAGAAGGTTTATATCTAACTGGTGTAATGAATAGTAAGATATTGGGAGAGCTTGTCTCCTCCCTATCTCCCCCTGGCAGTAAAGGTTATGCTCAACCAGGAGTTATTAATCAAATAGCCCTTAAACCTTATGATGAGAATAATTCAACTATGAAAGAAATCGCAGAGGTCGTTGAAAGTCTGCTAGATAAAAGGGCGGATAATCTGCAACATTCTATTGATAAATTGGTTGAAAACCTTTATTCCCAATAGTGCTTGATTTTATCAATACCTTGTTGAATAATCGAAGCAGAATGTTGGAATTTATTAACTTCTTCATCAGATAGATTGGGTTTCTGAATTCGTAAAATTCCCTCTCTGCCTACAACAACAGGTATGCTAAAGCAATTGTCCTTAATTCCCAGATAGTCATCAATGTAGGTGGCAATAGGCATTGTTCTATGACTATTTCTATAGATAACTTCTACAACTAGAGAAGTTGCCATCGCAATAGCATAATTGGTATAACCTTTCGCTTTCATAATTTTATGACCAAGTATTACAGACTCTTCTAGCAATTCTTTACAAAGCTCTTCATCATTAATTCTTTCTCCTCCAGCGCTAGCTAGAGAAGTTGCTGGAAATTGGGAATCACCATGTTCCCCAAAAATGTAAGCCCTAATATCGTCAGGTGCTATTCCCATTCTCTGGGATAATTCTGAACGAAATCTTGCACTATCAATAAGGGTTCCTATTCCTAATACCTTTGATGGTGCAAAACCACTCAGTTTGTAGACTCCATAAGTAAGAACATCCACAGGGTTTGTTACTACAAGAAAAATTCCATTGGGGCTTAGCCTTGCTAATTCTGGAACCGTATCAGCAAATAATTGCATATTTCCAGGAAGTAAATCCATTCTATTCTTAAAGCTTTCTTGATAAGGTACAGAATGGGTTAACACAATGACATCAGAACCTATCGTATCTTCTATATCACCAGCTTTAATAGGGATAATAGTATCAGTGAAGGATTGAGCATGAATCAAATCATAAGCATCTCCTTGGGCTTTTGATTTTGTTCTATTTACCAAAATTAGTTCTGAAGCTAATCCTTTTAACATAAGAGTATACGCTAGAGTAGACCCCACATTGCCCATTCCTATAATTGAAACTTTCATTTTAACTCCTAAAGAATATTAATTTTAATATAGTGGCTCCTACAACAATTAAAAAGAGGGGACGTATAAATTTGACCCCTTTTTTGACAACAAGATGAGTCCCTGTCCAAGCACCACAAAAAGCTCCAATAGCCATGATTATTCCTAATAGCCATAAGACTTTGCCCAATATAAGAAAGACAATAAACGATGTTATATTACTTAAAAAATTCATGGGTTTCGTCAATCCTGTACTCTTCTTCAAATCAAAACCCATTAAGATAACTAAACCAATCGCCCAAAAAGAGCCTGTTCCAGGGCCCAGAAAACCATCATAGAATCCTAAGATAAGTCCTATTATGATCCATTTATAGTATTTATCATTTGAGGTATTCTCTGTATTGAGTTGCTTTTTTGCTAATAAAGTGTAGAGAAATATAGCTCCTAGCAGAAATGGAAGAAATCTTTCCAATATATCCGGGTCGATGATATTTACTGAATATGTCCCTAATAAAGCACCTAATATGGTAAAAGGGATCCCCCATCTGACTTCTTTGAACGTGTATAATCCTTTGAAACGATACCGTGCTGAAGAAGTTAATGATCCAAAGAGGGCCTGAAATTTGTTTGTTCCCAAAGCTAAATGGGGTGGTATTCCTAAGGCTAGTAGAACGGGTACGGTAATAAGACCACCACCTCCGGCAATAGAGTCGATTAATCCACCACAAAAAGCCCCGAATAATGCAATTATATAAGTACCATAGTGAATTTCCAAAGTGGGCTCCTTGTTGCTATTGCTGTATACTCTAAAACAGTGTAGCGATAAAAAAATACAAGAGCAACAGTTTTAAGATTGGTATTTTTATACAGCCCCTGATAGTATAATAACAAGGGAGGCCACAAAGATTGGATAAGACTTCAATAGATAAAGTTAAATGGTCAATTAGAAAAAAATATCCCATTACTTGTACAATTCAGGATCTCGATCAAAAAGAAGAAGATTTTATCCTTGGTCTTTTGAAGATGATTTTAGATCTCTACAATAAAAGTGAGTTTTGTGATCAATTGTTTTATTGCTTAAAAGAATTAATCATTAATGGTCAGAAAGCTAATTATAAAAGGCTCTATTTTGATAAATATAATTATGACTTAGATGATTCTGCCAGCTATTATGAAGGAATTGAAAAATTTAAAGAGCAATTGTCTATCAACATTGATCAATTTAAAAAATGGCAAAGGGAAGCAGGATTATATGTACGAGTATCTTTTCTAGCTACATCAGAGTATTTGGATATTTGGGTTCGTAACAACTCATTGGCAACAGAACATGAGATAGAGAGAATTCACAAAAAGATACAGAGAGCCAATGAATATACAGATATGCAGGATGCTTTACTACAATCGGTAGATGATGAAGAAGGGGCTGGACTGGGTATCATTATACTATCGTTGATGTTAAAAAAAATAGGTGTGGAAGAAGAAGGCTTTTTATATCATCTCACAGAGGAAGAAACGCAAATAAAAATTAGAATCCCTTTTATTCATGGTGTTAAAGATTCTACAGAGTTACTCTATAGAAAGTTATCTGAATCTATTGAAACATTACCCACATTTCCAGAGCATATTATTAAATTAGAAAATCTTATTAAGGATGAAAACTCTTCAACAAGGGACATTAGCCAACAAGTTTTAAAAGATAAAAATTTGACCGCTAATGTTCTAAAGCTAGCTAATTCTCCTGTCTATGGATTGTCAGGGAGTATTTCAGATATCTCAGATGCTATAAAAATTATTGGATTAGGTTTGTTAGAAAATTTGCTCTACACAACAGGTGTGGAAACTGTCTTTAATCAGAAGCCTGATAGTTCTTTATTTAAAAAGAATGAAGGAATTAGTCAAATCGTTATTATGTTGGCAAAAGAATATGATATTCCCAGAAAGTATTGGGAATCTGCCTTTTTGGGGTCTCTCCTACATGATATTGGGTCTTTTAGTTTTGATATGTTTAATCCTGGTTTTGCAGAAAAGTTTAGCGATTTTTGTCGAGATAAACAAATCCCAGTCAATATTTATGAGGAAGCTTTTGCTGGATATAGTTATGCAGAAATAGGAGCTTTGTTGGCTAAAAAATGGAATTTTCCAGATTCCGTAGTGGAGGTCATTGAATATCATAATTACCCGGCTGCTTGTAAAAGTCCAGAACCTGTTTGTGTCTACCTCGTTCATTTGGCCATTAATATTTACAAATACTCAAAAGATATCTCCAATTTTAATAATCTAAGTTATGAGGTAAAACAGTTTTTTTCTTTAAATAATTCTGATGAGTTTAAAAAGTTATGCAATAAATGGATTGACACTAGAGAAAAAAAGACCCGGAGAGAAGAGACTGTTTCTCCGGGTCAAGAGACATAATCTCTTTAAACAACTGAACGATAATACTAGTGAGTTAGGACATTTGCCTGCATGTATAGAAGGACGATAAGTGGAAAAGGTTATAAAAAATTATAGAAGTGTTTATAAGGTATAAGTTGAGTTTGAAAAAATAGGTCTGTTACAAATGGTATTTTTGTAACAGACCTTTTTTATTATTTGGGCTCAATATGAGCAATGACAGTTTTATTTTTGTATATCAAGCTAACATTGTAGTCGTCTGAATCAACAGATGCAAAAGTTCCTACCACAGCCTTAGCTTTGAATAATTTAATATCTTTAGCCTTCGTTAGTTTAAGGTCTTCAGTATTTAATGTTAAAACCGCATTATCAAGATACAAAAGGCCATCAACTTTAACTTGTGTTTTGCTATCATCTAGTCTTATCGCCATCTGACCATTCGTAATAGTCAAAGCTTTAATATCTAAAGAGCCTTTAGTACTATCTAAAAGTGTTCCACCTTCAACATAAACATCTCCCTGTCCTAGTGCTGTTGTTGAAGAAGCTTCCAGGGTTCCCTTTTCAATGATGACTCCACCAGTAAAACTATTATCTCCTGTCAAACTTAATGTTCCACTTCCTTTCTTTGTCAATAGTCCAGGTCCGCTAATATCATTCCGCCACCAATCATGAGCATTGAATCTGCCCTTACTAGCATCCATATCAACAGTAACATCACCAAGTAAGGCTCCATATCCATCAGAAGCTGCTACTAGATTCAATCGACCCCAACCATTTGATGCATCGAGTAAAGGATAACCAGACTCGATAGATGTTGTATAGAGAACGGCTCTTCGTTGTTCATCAGTTAAGTAAGGTAATCTTGTCTTTAATAAAGCTTCTGCACCTTTAGGTACAATAGGATCTAATCCCTTAGTTCCATTTTGAGGAAACCCATAGGTTAAACGGAAGAGATAAGCCTTTTTCATGGCCTCGTGGTCAGAATAGCGATTGTTATTAAATACATTAACATTTAAAGTACCGTCTTCATTAACAAAAGAACCTTCCTCAACAGTTCTATGGGCATATTCATATAGGTTCATGCCTTCTGATTCAGCTTTGGGATTAAAATAGTCATAGGATTGTTCGTAAGCCTTTTCTGCTATTTCAGGATTATTGTTCAAAGCTGCTGCTGCTACCATTAAGGCTTGCATTCTTCCACCCATTATATCCACTGGTGAATGCATTCCGGCTATAATTCTGTTCTCAGCTAGATCTGAACCTCTCATTACCTGTTCTGCAAATCGTTCAGGCATCATATAAGCATAGGCCAGTGAAGCTAACACTCCTGCATTGGTGTGACCACTTGGATATCCATTATCTTTCCGTCGATTTTCTGTATCAGCTGAGTAGAGACCGCTTTTCTCTTTGCTGCTACTATGTCCTCTTCTCGCGCTATATAATCCTGGAATTACTTTAACGCTTGTTTCGTAAGAGTCTATTCGTACTTCTATTGTGTCTCGATTAGGGCTTGATCCATCAATTACATCAGAAAGTGTTTCCACTCCCAAAAAGTTGATTTTGCCTTCATCATCCATCCTCCAGGGACGGGGCGTTCCATACAAATATTTAGGACCACTTGTAGAAGCATTATAGCTTCTGAATAAGCTTGAAAGGGCTACCATATTTCCTAAAGTAGAATTCTCTTGTCCACCATATTTGACAAAATCATCATTATTATCTGGTTTGTATCTGTCATTACTGGTTACGTCTGTGAGTAAAATAGGATTGAAGCTAGCATAAGCTCCTGAGTTGGCTGCATAATCTTCTGTTAAAGGACCAAAACCATCGATAGTCCCATAATTTTTACTTCTTATATCGTCTAAGTAGGCGAAATATTCTTTCTCTTCACTCCTGTTGTTTGTTACTTTGACAACATATTGTATGTTAGCCTTCCATGATGCCGGATCTTTAATCTCTGTTCCTGCTGGAACATAATCATCAGGACCAGGTCCATCTCCCGCTTTGTATCCATTGGCTTCTCTTGTATAATCTCCTGCTGTTGTCTGCCATTGCTCTGTAGTGCCTTGCCAAATCTGATTAATTCCTCTCAGGTTATAATCCACTGGATTTTTGTCACGATAAAATCTTCCATTTCCATCATTTCTATTCATAAAATCGACGGCTGGTAGTGGATCAGTAACAGCTGGTACCTCGACAATAAATTCTGACTTAACACCTGTTGGTTTGTTTGGTGGCAGATCCTTAGTCATTTCATCACTCATACTGTTGCAACTAATGATTGCAATTACAGTAGCTGTAAGTATCATTCCATGGAATAATCTTTTCATTTTAGCTCCTTTGAGAATTGTGTTTTAATGCATATTGGAAACATTGGAGTTATTATATCATGCCTTTGTTATATTTAGGTTAAGTTAATGGTAATTCTTTTGATAAGAATTATATCTGATGTTCTATTGGAAAAATCGTTGTTCTGTAGTAAATAAGTACAAAATAAACAAAATGAACTAAAAAAGTACAATTGACATGAAATGAACTAATTAACTACAATATGTATATGAAGTTGATAGCCATTATAGCTGATATTGTCGGTTCTAAAGAAATTGAAGATAGATATGCCTTTCAGGAAGATTTAAAAGAAAAACTAGCAACTATAAATTCCTTAAGGACAAATATCATATCTCCTTTTACAATAACTTTGGGGGATGAGTTTCAAGCTCTATATAAAAATTGTGAGGGATTGATATGGGATATCTTTAACATCATGCACCACTTGTACCCTTATCAGGTAAGGGTCGCTATCGGACGTGATGAAATACTTACAGAGATTAATGAGATAGAATCTATCGGTATGGATGGTCCTGCCTTTTATCTAGCGAGAGACGGTCTTGAAGGAATGAAGAAGGAGAAAATGAATCTCCTGCAGTTTTATGAAAGGAAGGGGGATGGGTTACTGTTTATTAATGAGAGTTTAAAACTTGTGATGTCTTTCATGAATGACTGGAAGCCTAACACCATGCATATTTTTCAGAATTTAATTGAAGAGAAAGCGGTAAAAGTCATAGCAGATGAAATAAATATTTCAGAAAGGGGAGTCTATAAAATCATGGAGACTCAAAAGCTGAAGGGATATCTAGAATATATGAAGTCCTTAGATCAACAAATAAATTTACTTTGGAAAAACAATGATTAGTATAGGGTATATCTATTTTTTACTTTGCTTTCTCACTCCTAGATTATTGTTTAATTGGAATGATGATCCATCATCTCAAAAAGATCCTATCTGGATTATAATTATATTAGAAATTTCGCTTTTTCTACCAATTATTAGTGTGTCAGCCTTGATTGCAATGTTTATTTTCCTTCTTGGCTACCATGGGGGAAGCATTCTGTTAAGAAAAAAAATAGATGATATGTTTCTCATCCGCATACTGGAATTAGGATTTATTGTTGTCATTAGTAGTTTTCTGTTTGGCATCCTTGATCCCTGTCTGTCTTTTAACCCTTATTTATTAAGAATCCTCCGTGCAATAAGCACTCATAATATCCTATTACGAAGCCTCACTGGATCCGTATGGAAAATGATTATCATTTATATCTTTGCTGTTTTAATACTGACTAATGAAATGAATAATATAATTCGCTATATCTTGGGACTTATTAAAACAGAACCAAAATCATCAGATCCGAATGAAAATATTGAAGTAGATCGTAAGGAGTTGAGTAGAGGAAAAATTATTGGTGTCGTAGAACGAATATTATTCTTTAGTTTTGTCATCACTGGAAATTATAATCTAATAGCCTTTATCCTAACAGCAAAGGGTGTTACCCGTTTCAAAGAACTAGATAATAAAAAATTTGCAGAATATGTACTAATTGGTACCTTACTATCTTGTACATTTTCCTTAATCTGGGCTTTCTTTATTAAACTAGTTCTAACAGGTTTATAATATTTCGATACCTAATAATTCAACCGCTTTCTTATTATCAGGAGAAGCTGTGGCTGTATGTGTGATGGGATATTTCTTGCTAGGTAAATAAAAAGTAAAACCAGTCTCTAAATTAATGTAGTTATGAAACAACTTCTGAAAAAGCAATTCACCAAGGTATTTTAGTTTGATAAAAGAAATTATTTTTTGAGGGGATGGGGAATGTTTTTTTAATGGTTGTTCCAACATTTTACCCCCCTGTACAACTATGTATATTGTGTTATGGCTGTGTTTGTGAATAAGAGTTTTTTGTCCTGGTTGTAGTATGGTTCTGTATATTCTCAGATTTTGATTACGATATACTTCTTTGTGCAAAGGTTCCTGTTCTACATCCACTATCTTCATAGTAAACCTTCTTTTTGTAACCAAGAGTAGGAATCAAATAATATCTGATTCAATGAGGAGTGTTGGTAATCAAGTTCTTTCTTGGCTTTACTATCATCACATACTATTTGACCTGTTGTAATTCATCCCACAGGTCAAAGCGTTTGATGTGGTTGTTTCTGTAACTCTAACACGATGATAGCCGTAGGCTGATATGGATGAAGTGTAGATAAGCTTCTTAGCTTTGGTTAAGAGAGCTGTTTTAACGATGTTACGTGTGCCTAATACATTAATGTTATACTGTCTTTCTTTGTACTTTTTCCACATGCTTGTATCTCCTGCCAGATGGAAAATGACTATCTCCTCTTGTGGCATTACCTTTATTAATGAGGATCTATCCAAAACATTACCTTCGACCCATTGTAAATCAAAATGTTTTGGTAATTGGCTAGTATCTTCCTGGGGGAGATGTAATGCGGTAATCTTCCATTGTTGTTCCAGTAATTGATTAACTAGATTGATCCCTACAAAACCTGTTGCCCCTGTGACAAATGTATGATTCATTTGTTCCTCCTTGATGGGAACAATATTATAGAGGCTGAAGCCTGAGTTCATTGTCTTATGACAATTAATTATTTTTACTGTTGGCTCTAATTCTACTAAGAGAAGAGGGAGTTATTCCCAGATAAGAAGCTATGTGATATTGGCTAATTCTATTGGTATAATCAGGAAAGGTTTGTGTGAAATTCCTATATCTAGTCAGAGCATCATCCATTAGTAAGGATCTTTCTCTTTCTTCCTTTTCCATAAAAAGCCCTATTACATAATGGTGTGATAATTCTACCCAGCAGAAGTTTTTTTTAAGTAATGTAGAATATTGTTCAAATTCAATGTAACTAATCAAGGAATCTTCCAGGGCTTGAATGGAATACCATATGGGCTGATTCTTTAAAATCGGCGTATAGCCAGACAGAAATTGTTCTTCCTTACGAAAAGCTAAAGTCTTGTCATTACCTTCATAATCAACACAATAGACTCTAAAGAGTCCCTTATTTATTATAGCCATAGGACTTAATGTATCCCCTTGCTTAATAAAAAAATCATTTTTTTTAATGTATCGAGAATGACATATCCCTTGAAGATATTTGATCTCCTCAGGAGGGATAATCCTATGGAAGGCTTCTGTTCTATTTACTGTTTTGGGGATATCTTCAGGACCTTCAATCATATTATTAGAAATCTTCTCCTAATTTGTATTTCTCCAAGTCTTCAGGTAATTGCTGGTTTTTGTAAGTAAAAAGGACTCGTAGATTAATCATTTCCTTTCCATATTGTATATATGTCTTATTCCAATCAAGTTTATGACCATTAATTAAAATATCATAACGTTTTTGCATTCCCAGTGGATAAGTTGTATCCCAATTCAGGAATTGAGCTTGTACTGTCTTAACCATAATTGTTGTGTATTTTCCATCATCCTGTAATTCCAGAATAAAATTGTTACGGAGTATACGTTTACAATAAACAGCACTTTGGCCATCCAGGGAGAAAGGGGTAGGGCTGGGATGCAAGATAGAGTCTGGTGATATTGTTCTTTGTGCAATAACTCCATCACATTGGGTAAGTAAAAAGAGTAGAAGGAAGAACCTGATGGGATTAACTTGACGCATTAACTTTCACCAATTATTGAGAGTCGCGACTTGATTTTATCAATCTTTGCGAATTCTTTATTATCATTTTTATTTCTACGATATCCATCTTTTGAAGAATATTCATAGGCTAACAAATATTGTTCCAAATTAAGAAGCTTATAGGTTACTCCCGATTTTTGATGTGTTTTTATTTGATTTGGTCTGACATTAATATCTTTTTCAAGGCCTTCGATTTCCGCAAAAGCTATTTGATACTCTCCATTAAAAAATTCATGTTCGTGTAAATCCACTAGATGATATCCTATATCCTCAATCAATGTTTTTAATATAACCCATTTGCCTTTGATGAATATTTCTGGTATTAGAAAGTCGATATCTTGAGGACTTAGATCTTCTTTAATTAATATCTCAAGACCAAGAGATCCATACAGTAGCGGCGTTAAATTAAGTTTATCATTTAAAAATTTTGCTATTCTGAGGAATTCTTCTAACATTCAGATACACCTTTTACACTTAAAATTGTGACCAACACACTCCATTCCTATTTAATTACTTTTCTTAAAACTTTGTATAAGGAGCCAGATCATTAATAATATTTCTCCTAAAAAAGTATAAACGGATATTTCAATATGGTAGTTAGATGATATTATTTGTCCCAAACCATCTATCAGGTATCCTAATCCAGCAATCACGACAAGGATACCAAGTAATCTTTTCATAGCTTTTATATTAATTAGAATAATTCCTATTAATAAGAGATGAAAAGAGAAGATTATTAAGGTCAGATCCCAGAAACTTTGAAATGCTTGCAATTTTAACAATACTTGATCAACAATGGATGCCCAGCTAGCTTGTTCAAGTAGATTCAGTATTTGCAGAAGAGGTGATAGGGCAACTAGGAAGAGCACTCCATAGCTAATGCGAAATATACAAGCTAGTCCAGATAAGGTAGGTGAGTCTTCTTTAAAGAAATAATACAATGACCAGCCCACTATTATATCTGAGGTTGCCACAAAAAATAAGAAAGTAATAGCTAGTCTATAACTTTCTTCGTTATCAATGATATTTTGTGCAGTTTGTCTGGCGTTTTCATAATCAATTAAGCCACCTAATATTCCAAAAATAGCAATAGGTGCCATGATTGACATTAACAACAAGGCTATTCCAGCGATTAATGCATGATTTTTTCTTAACATATACAACTCCTATTTTATAATCATATAACAATACAAATCAGAAAGTTGTTTACTAAAAAAGTAGTATAAGAAATCTTAAGATTGTATCAATCTAGATAATCACTTAATAAGGTAGCCAAATCTCCTTCCATAACTCCACCATGGTAACATATTATTTTCTTAGGTTCCATTTTGGCTATTTTATTTATGCTTTGAATACATCCTTCTTTGTCGAGGGTGAACTCTGGGTTAGCTATTACTAATTTATTATCTTCAATAGCTAAGGAATCACCTGCAATAAAGGTCTCACTATTCTCATCATAAAAGGAAAGGTGTCCTGGAGTATGTCCAGGTGTAGCTATGACTTGTAAACCAGGTATAATGTAATCTCCTTCTTCTACCTTTTGATCAACTTTACAGCTTTTAATAGATTTTAAATAAGTGACAAATTGACGTCCAAAATTTGCATGTTCTTCATCCAGAGTCTTATTATACTCAATAGCTTGTGACAATCTAAGAGATTTCCTTTGATTCTCAATGTACATAGCTTCGTTTTCAGATGAGATTATGGTGATAGTATTGTATTTATCCTTTATAGCTTTCAGTGATCCAACATGATCATGATCATGGTGAGTTATGATGATTTTTGTAATATCCTTGAGGGAGAAGCCAAGACGATTGAGCTCTTTTTCTATTTGATCCTCTTGGTTTGGATAACCTGTATCACACAAAACTAAGTCATTGTCATTATATATGATGGTTGGATGAATCAGTATGTTCCCATTTGGCATTTTCTGGTTCAAAGTTAAGATTTCTATATTTGGCATTTTGCCCTCTCTTATTTTATTTTGATGCGTCTATTATCTCTTTGGTGTGAGCGATTAGTGTGGAATCGCCAGGACTTCCATGACCAGGGATAACCGTTTTTATATCAGGGAATCTTTCTTTTAAATATTCTAAGGATTTAGACCATTCTTCTATATTCCCATCTTTTACATACCCCATTTTCTTGGCATTTGCATTGAAAATCATACATCCACCAAAAAGAATTTTTTGTTTTGGTAGATAGACAACGAGATTATCATAGGTATGAGTGGGACCTGGATAATATATTATTGCTTCATTTTTTCCTAATTTAATAGATTGTTCAATATTAATATCAAAAGTATGGGTTGGTTTGTAAAAAATAAACTGTGAATAGACATCTCTATACTTTGTATATTTTTCATCTTGTAACCAAATATGCATATCAGCCATGGTAGATGCACTGTTTGAATCAAGTAGTTGACGAGTTAGTTCTGATCCATAAATAGGAATATTCCTTTTTATTAATTCTTGGTTCCCACCTAAATTATCAATGTGAAATCCTGTATTGATCTCAACAAGGGAATAACCTGAGCCTATCTCCTCATCTATCCATTTCAAGACTTGTGCTGTTGCTTCGGGTGTATAGGGTGTATCAATCCAGAGAATATACTTCGAATTCATAAGGACGAGTAATGAATTAGCAGGCCATGGATAACTATGAGTTACAAGATAAGTATCTTTCTTGATTTTAGAAATCTGTAGTTCCTCTGAAAGTTTGTACTTTGGGTTAGTTCCATTTGTTATACAGCTAGTGAATGTTAATGTTTGAATAATTAGTATTATACAAAATTTTACTTTTTTAGACATTTTATTTCTCCTACAATTCGAAATATAGTTCTTTTAACAGCCTTGATTGAATTCTCCTTTAAAGGAAAATAGGGCTGTCCATTTATTGGGTAGTGTATAAATGTAGACTTGTTCCATATATATGCTTAAATATCACTTGTTATTTTGATTAATCACTTTATTCCGATAATAAAGATCTTCTCTTTGATCGAAACCAAGTTTTTCCCAGAATAAGTTACCCTGATTATTATTGGTGTAAACAACGAGACCGACTTTTGTAATGCCTTCCTCCTTTAATGCCTGGATTAGTTTATTAACTAGATTTCGCCCAATTCCTCTGCTACGATATTCTTCGGCTACTAAGGCGTGATATATGTATGCTCTTCTACCATCATGGCCACAAAGTATTGTTCCTACGAGATTATCTTCAACTTTACAAACAAAATTAGTATTAGGGTTTCTCTCTAAGAACTTCTGTATTCCTGCTTCTGAATCATCTAAAGTTCTTAATCCTACACCTTCGGCTTGTGTCCAAATTTGATAGGCAGCAGGATAGTCATTCATTGTCATTGTGGTAATTTTCATTCGTTACGCTTTTCCAATCTTCTCTTTAATAAAATCCAGTATATTTTCTATTGTTAAATCATAATCCTTATCTACTTCAAAAACATGAAAGCCATTCTCTATGGCAAATTTTTTCATATCCTCATTTTCTTTGATAAATTCTTCTACTGTGCGATCTTCTTCATAGATCCTCTTTTCGATGATGCTACGATATTTTAAAACACGATCAGTAAAATGTTTTGTACAATAATATTGACTCATAACAAGGCTTATACATAATATTTCCTGGGGATATTGATTTTGTAATCTCTTAATGGACTGAACATTGAAATAACAGGATTCCAGGGCAAGCTGTTGATGATTTTCAAGGGCCGTTCGAATAAGGCCTTCAATGGTTGGCCCCATCAACTGGGCAATACTAAAGTCATCATAACTAATATCAAATCCACAGTTCAAATCACCTCTAATAAGTCCCATCTTGATATGATCTACAGAATAATAGGTATAAGAAAATCGTTCCAAGATCTTTTGAGATAAAAGTGTTTTCCCTGTGCTGCTAGCACCTGTTATCAAGATTATCATTAGTTCTATTTAAGAATAGCTCCACCAAATCCTTCTCTACCATAGTTGAACCAGATAGAAACGAAATTCTTCGGTATTAGTCTGACGTAATCTGATTCCAGTTGAATTGTTCCGTCTTCTTCTATATGAGCTGGTTTTCCATAGGATATGATACAGTCTCCTATAAGACCTGCTGTCATCTCATCCATATCAGTACCTTTCTTAAAAAGAAAATAACTGAGGAAATATCCTTCGCCTGAGGGAGATAGCTTTATAGGTTTATTTTCAGGACCAAAGTCTTCAATCCAATCATAGTAATGATGCTTCGCATAGAAATTAAGAACGATATATTCTTCTTGTTCATCAATAAAATATTTCTCAACAACTCCAGCCCAAGCTACTGATGTATCCTTGAAGGTCTCAATACTATCACGAACATCATCTGGCCACACATCAAATGTTGATTCATCATATACCGCTTGTTCCCATTCTGATTGGGGTTCATAGATTCTACTTCCTGCTCCAATACGGGGAGAGTCAGGATTCTTGACGATGGGATTTGAATCCATATTATTTGTTGAACTGCAAGACATTATTAAGGATCCTAAAAGAAAGATAGATAACTTTAATTTCATATTCTCTCCAATACTGAGTAACAATTTTAACACAGATCTCATTAGTTTGAATAATATTTCAATATCAAGTTGATGAAGAAAATCAATGGTACCTCACACTGTATAATCGTAAAATTAACCATCATTCCATCCAGCCACTGAATCTACTAATTAGATAACTATTGTGATATTAAGTACTCTTAAAACTATAGCATCACAGTTACAAGACTTACCAATAATAGGATGTTATTATAGCTTGATTGATAGTCCAAGCTCCATCCATGAGTTTTAAATAATACAATAGAGTATATCCCCCTGGTAGCATGTCATAAGAAGCTGCTACAAGTGCTTCATCTTTGTCTTCATTGAATACAATTGGTGAATAATCTGTAAAAGTATAACCTTCATAATAAAACTTAAAATCTAATTTACTTTTGGGCATTTCATTGAAAAGCGAAATATAAGCAGCTTCTGCTTCATCATACCATGTAATGTTATCGTTGATATAACTGGTTTTACTATCAACTGTAAATGTAGTGTTCTTGTAGGCAGCAAAAGTTATCAGAAGGTCCTTAGGTATATAATTAGTAAGATCTGAAAACTTATCCATTATATCCACATTAAGATACTGCGATAGTTCGTTATAGATAATTTGCTTTGTTCCATCAGAGTAGGCTGTGGCTTTAATAATTGCCTTTTCCTCTTCTGAAAGACTATATGAGTCTTTAGAAGGAATGTACTTTAGATCCAATTCTGTATAATTGATGGGACTATCTCTTTTTTCATCAAAGAATTCCGGTTCTGAATATGATAGACAGCTTGTTAATGATATAGAAAATAAAGAAAGGATTATTAGTGTTTTTTTCAAATATTTCATTGTTCTTACTCATCCCCATTTCTGGATTGCAATGATATTCCCTTTAATATTGACATGTGAAAATTTTGTTTTCATGTGTTTAAACCTCTGTTGTACTTGGTTTATGTTGAGTGACATATAAGTACCAAAATACACCATACTTTTCAATGATGGTATTTTTTATATAAAGGGTCATAGCCAATTTCATCATATTAAATCAAATCCTTAAGTATAATTAGGCGTGTTAGGCTTCTTAGAATTCATTCCTTACAGCTTTCCTATTTATCATATAGGTAATAGATAGAAGAGCAATAATGAATATAACACTCATAATTAACATTATTGTATTAAAAAGCTATCATTATTAGTAAAAGTATCTGTAAACTGGGATTTAACTACCATATTTTGTATAGTAATAAAAATAATAAAAAGTACATTGATTATAGAAATCATAATTCGACCGAAATTCTTTCTCAGCAATAACAAAATTGCGCTTAGACCGATGAATATATATAGACCAAACATAGCTTTAAAGCTGATAAAAAGTTTATGTTATAATTTAAAAAACGGAAAGAAGGCATTCCCCCTGGTAAATTCATTGCCTCATTATTAGTGAAAGATAATGCTAATATAAGTTGCAGAAGATTAGTGATTGTACCAAGAGAAGCTGCAACTATGTAAAACCATGATATGACTGTAATAAAAGTAGATTTCTTTTCCATTATCTTTCCTATCAATATTATTTCTATTTTGAATAGTTTAAGCTTGTCCTAAAATATTACTCCATAAAACTCTATTAATGAATATAACAGTAATTACTTGATAAGCAAAAAAGTTAATGTTACTATTAGTTAAAGAGAATCAGCGTAAACGTAAGGAGGTCTTATGAAGCTTATTGTAATGAAGGGTGTCCTGTTTTAAGGATTATTAACTTAATTCTAACTAATTAAAGAAAATTCAAACTAGTCTTAAATTATTCTAACAGGACATCAACATCTGCTCAAAACAAAAAAATGAGGAGATAGATCTTTGTCCAGATACGACAAATCAAACATTAATTATACTCAAACATTTATATGCCAGAAATGCGGTCAAACTGTAAGTCCCATTGAATTTGGTAGTGAGCATAGAAATCATTGTCCTTACTGTCTCTATAGCCGTCATATGGATATGAAACCGGGAGATAGACGTTCTGGTTGTAGAGGATTAATGAAACCCATCTCTATATGGGTTAAAAGCAATAAAGAATGGTCATTGATTCACAGATGTGAGAAGTGTGGCTTTATACGCCCCACCAGAATTGCTGGTGATGACAACGAAGTCTTACTACTTACGTTAGCAGTACAAGCTATCACGATGTTGCCTTTCCCTGTGGAAGGAACACTGAATAGTATTATCAGTTCATCAATCGTAGGAGCTCATAATGAACTTAGATAAATGGGGTTGGAATCGTTACTTTAAAGAAAAATTTGCTTTGAATGTCTATGAGGGAATTGTTCCTGGTAGAATTATAAAAGAGTCAAAACACATTTACCAAGTGGTAACTGAAACTGGTAGTTATAAAGGTCAAGTGTCCGGGCATTTTATGTACACCGCTGTAAACTCATCAGATTATCCCACCGTGGGAGATTGGGTGGCTGTAGAAATCAAGGACGACACTGCTGTTATCAACAAATTGATCGAGCGTCGCAGTTCTTTTTCCCGAAAACAGGCAGGGATAGAAGCCTCAGAGCAAATCATCGCAGCCAATGTGGATATGATTTTCTTAGTCTTCTCTTTAGAGGGGGGACGAAATTATTCCTCTGGTGCCGTTGAGAGGTTCCTTACCAGAGCTTGGGATAGTGGGGCGACCCCAGTCATTATCCTTAATAAAAGCGATCTTTGTAGTGATAGTGAGGACTTCGTCTATCAAACGGAAGCTTTAGCTCCTGGTGTATACATTCACCTAACAAGTACTGTTACAGGAGAAGGCATCGAGGAACTAAAAAATTATATCAGACCAGGGATGACTCTGATGTTCACAGGCTTTTCTGGAGTAGGGAAGTCGACCTTAATTAATGCTCTCTATGGAGAAGAATTAATGAGAACCGGGGGTATTAGAGAAAGTGATCAAAAGGGGAAGCATACTACTACCCATAAGGAATTACTTCTTATGAAAAATGGAGGACTGCTCATCGATACTCCAGGATTAAAGGAATTACAATTATGGGGTTCTGAAGATTCTTTAGGTGATTCCTTTGAAGACATTAGATCTATCAGTGAAGATTGTCGATTTACTGATTGTTCCCATAGTGGAGAACCAGGATGTGCTGTTCAACAAGCTTTAGCTGATGGCGAATTGGATTACAGGCGTTATCAAAATTATCTGGATATGAAAAAAGAACTCAAGTATCTTGATAGTAAAGTATCAGCCAAGGCAAACTTAGACAAAAAAGCAAAAGGCAAACAATTAGCCAAGTACATTAAACAAATTAAGAAACGCTAATTCATTAGTCCTAAATGAATACCCCCTATTTAGATAAGCAGGGGGTATTTCTTCGGATATACGAAGGAATAGGGAATCTTCTGTGTAATTATCATGTAACATGATAGAATATGAGTAATGATGAATAGTAAAAAGATAGCTTTAAAGAAAACTTTACTTGGAAAAATATCAGATTATCTCACAAAGATGAAACTTTCCCTTATTGTCATTTCCATTCTAGTAGGTATAGCCTTTGCCTTAGGATTAAGTGTTTTACTTATGGGTGCAATAACCAGTACTACTGGTGATATCATAGCGTTTGTAGGGGAACATCATCTTTTTCCACTTTTTGTTTTCTTAATATTCCCTATCCTTATCCCTATTCAAATAGGTCTTCAGAGATTATGTCCTTATTGTAACAAAGCTTTAAAAATTAAAAAGGATCTTATCAAGTATTACATGCAAACTGGGGGTAAGATCTTTATGAAGACTGTCCACTGTCCACATTGTAAATACAAGACCAAAGAGAAAATCACCAAAGGAGCTGTTGTGGATCCGGGTGAATCTCATGTTGATGCTGGTGATAATATTATGTGGTTCCCTGATGCGCCTGATATTTAAAAGAGAGTAGTCAAGAAATAAAAGCTTTAATTCAAGAAACTTTTATAAGGTTGCTTTCAAGTCTAATTGATTTAAGCTAGGTAAGGATTTCCAACTATAAATTACTATATAGAATGAAATAAGAAAGCCTATTCATACTTAAAAAACTTTCTTTTCATTGTTATGGCTAAGATTTTAAAATTCTATCTATAATCACAGATTATTAACGTACATAATTAGTATATTTATTTAATAGTATCTCGTTCCTTTCTTCTGAACATTAAATATGATTCATGTGTCTATTATGATAAAGCTTATTAGTTGGCCAGCTATAAACTTATACAGTCTTAATAGGAGATTAGATAATGAAAAAAGAAAAACAGTTTGGCGACCTAATTCTTACATTCACAGATTATTTTGAACTAAGATATAATGACAGTGGAAGTGGGGCTCATAGTGATGGAGCATTTTGGCATCCAATAGCCCCATCTGGTTTTTATCCATTAGGAAGCATTGGTACATCGAATTACGATAATATAAATGGTAAAAGAGCGAGTATTTGTATTAAAGCTGCACCTGGATGTGAGGATGCAATAAAAAGACCTATAGGATATGATTTGATTTGGGCAGATCATGGTTCTGGTGCACATATGGATGGGTCCTGCTGGCGACCTAAAGCTCCTACTGGATATGTAAGTCTAGGGGATGTCTTTGTTCGTGGATATAATATTCCTTCTCTGAATGACATTATGTGTGTAAGAAAGGATTTAACAGACAGGGGAAGAATAGGTAATGAAATATGGGCAGATCATGGTTCTGGTGCAAAGAGTGATTTTACTTCATTTCAAATTCAAGCAAATAGTGAGACCCTAGATTCTGAAAAAGGAGTGTTTGCTCCAAATACATTTGTTGGAAATAATAAATATAGTAAGCCAACAGATGCTCCAGAATTAAACTGCTTATATTTACAATTTCCTGTTGAAGTATCTTCAGTACCAGAAGTTCCAAAACTTTCTGGACACTTTATGCCTCCAGAATATGCTGGCAAGACTATTGATAGAATAATATCTGTTCCTTTTACCGCAATAAACGATGATGCTTATAGTTTATCCTGGAAAGTTAATAATTCACCATTTTATCAAGTAGAACGACAGATTTCGTACAAAAGAGAATTATATGATTACAATATGACATCAGTAGATCAAGTAGTAAGTAGAAGTATTACTACAGGTATATCTGAATCAACGAGTAGTTCATTTTATGTTCATACTGGAATTAAGGTTTCTTACTCAAGTGGAGTTGCATGTTTGGGCGGAGAAGTTTCTGCTGAAATATCCACTGAATTAGGTTGGGAGACAACAGATAGTACTGAAGAATTTAGAGAAGATACTGTTAATAAACAATTGGTAACACCACCACAGAAATCAGCAGCTATTTGGGCACTTTCTTATTCTCTACAAATTGTCAGAGGTAATGGAACCTATCTAGCGAATCAACTAAGTTTTGATGTAAGTTCATTTGTTCATGATGAGTTCCCTGACTAAGTCGCAATTGCCTTAACGTTAGAAGGGTAAATAATTTACCCTTCTCTTAATTTCTAGTCTGAACTTGAGCTCATGTCCTTGTGTATCTCTGGTTGTGAGAAAAAGTACTAAAGACCATGAACTTTTAATATCTTCTTAAAATACAGATAACTATTTTTACGCTCTCAAATAGGGTCTAAAGGTGTAACCGGTTTTGAGTTTTCGCTTAATGATCCTTCTACAATGTCCTTTACTGTTAACAAATTCAGCTAAACAATGGTGAACCTTATTAATTCTCAAATA
Organism: Spirochaeta cellobiosiphila DSM 17781; assembly: GCF_000426705.1. Classification (NCBI taxonomy): domain Bacteria; kingdom Pseudomonadati; phylum Spirochaetota; class Spirochaetia; order Spirochaetales; family Spirochaetaceae; genus Spirochaeta; species Spirochaeta cellobiosiphila. The sequence goes on along the minus strand of NZ_AUFW01000019.1, from coordinate 16,151 downwards.
TACCTTTAATAGAAAGAAAATATCATCAGAAAGTAACAAGTCCGTGTAGTACAAGCTTTCTAAATTATAGTAAAATTACTATAGTAAATGTTTAGGTCTGACTCTTGGAATAGATAACTCGAGAGAAGGAAAAAATGATTAGGCAATTCAGTTATAATACATCATCTGAGGAAAAAAGGAGTGAACTCTCCTCAAATCAAGCTTTATGAAAGTAAATTATAGAATTGAAATAGATCCTTTGGATAATAACCAATATATGGAAGATGCCAATCAATTTGCAATTCAGTTTAGTAGTAGCCGAATCGAAAAGACTTGGTTCTTCAAGATATCTGATAAGAAAGAATTATTGAAAGCAAAAACCTTTTTAGAATCACAATCTTTTGATTGGGAGATTATCTACGAATTTGAGCTAAGTAATGATGAAATAGATGACTATTCTGCCTATTTCCCTGGGATTTATTCAGATTATAAAATATTAAAGAATAGTATTGTCTTAGAAAGAAGAGTAAGAAATTATGATATCATTAATGACTTAGATTCCAATAGAATTATATTAAGTGAAAAGACCCAAAAAGTATTAGAGAACATAGTTGAAGGATTAAAATTTATCCCTGTTGAAAGTGATAAGTCAAAGCTATTCTATTTTCTAGAAAATGTTATAGCACTAAGTAGTCCCATAAATGTTGTCAAGGCTTCAGAAATTAACCTAATAAATAGTAGTGATAACCTTTATTTTATTGTTAGTGATGGAAGATATTATATTCATGGCGCACTAGAACAAGAAATTGAAAATGCTGGAATTGTTATGTGCCATTCAATGAGGTATCAAGATGTATCTTATGATGTTCCTCCCTATCTAATTATGTCGAGAAAAATAGTAAAATCACTCATCAATAACAATATAAAAGGTTTAAATAATACTGATAGATTCTTGCCAATATTAAATAAAAATAATCCTTTGATTATAGAATAGATGGCTATAATAATTATGATGGGTTTTGGAAGTTATTAAGACATGCCAACAGCAGAGATTCGTTTAAAGAGTTAAATAAAGGAATATGATTAAGAACTATCACATTGACATAGATTTTCCCGATGAAGAAGAATTACAAAGAAATGCCCTTGAGTTCGCAGAGCGTTTTAAGAAAAATAGAAATGATATTTCATGGTTTTTTCAATTTGATAATAGATCAGAATTAAATCATGCCATCGATTTCCTAAAGAAACAAGATTTTAACTGGGATTTTTATTATAGACTATCCATATCTAATAAAGAGATAACAGAATATCCAGCTTATTTCCCGGGATTCTTTTCAAATTATCATGTTTTACTTAGCAATCAAGTAGACTCAAGGATAATTCAAAAAAAAGATATTTTTATTGATTTGACAAGTGGCAAACTCATTTTAAGCTCAAGAACAAAAGAGCTATTTCAAGCACACTTAAAAAATATTGCCTATGAACAAATAATCGATGAAAAGGGCAATATTTACTTTACTGCTGAGATAAAAAAATACTTAACGGCACCAGTTGACATACCAATAATACAAAAGTTAAGCAATCCAACGGCATTAGCAAATTATCATTTAGTGGCAAGTGATGGAAGATATTTTCTTAAAGAAGATGCATCTAAAGAGATCACAAATCATGGCATTGCTTTTTATTCAACAATAAGACATAAGGATAGGTGCTTTAAGGTAAAACCTAGGTTAATCATATCTAATAGATTTATTGATATACTAATTAAAGAAAAGACAAAGGGAGTCAATTTGAATAGGCTAACCGTAATCCTTAGCGAAAAAAATGAAAATATACTATAAGATTCAAATCGATTTATTTAAGACACCACATCTCAGAATTGATGCAGAAGAATTTGCAGAACACTTTTCAATATTTAGAATTAAAGAAACTTGGTTCTTTTTATTTAAACAAAAAAAAGACATTATAAATGCTTGCCATTATTTGAAAAGAATAAAACTTCAGTGGCAACTAAGCTATCAAATTAGGATTCACAAAGATGAAATCGGCAAATATCCTGGTTACTTTCCTGGAATCCCCTCGAATTATGGAATAATAAAAGATAATGTCGTTAATGAGGGTTCTATGAAAAAACGACAAATACTTAAAGATTTAGATACAGAACATATCATTGTTACAAAGTCTCTAAGAGATATCCTTACTAATTTTAATAATAAATTTGTATTTGAAGAGATTTTAGGGAGAGAAGGCAACATCTTTTATAAATGGATAATTAACACTACTGTAGAAGAACCTGTCAGTGTTTCTAAAATATCACAACTAAATATAATTTCTAAATCAGATGAAATATTTTTTGTCGTTAGTGATGGTAGATATTTTGTTTCAGAGAACACCGCTAGGTCTATATTTGAGAATGACATAGCTTTCTATAATAAGATTTCACATTCAAATAAACTCTATAAAATTCCTAACCAAATTATCGTATCACCAAAACTACTAGAACTTCTATATGACAACAGGATTAAAGGATTTAACGAGAAAGAAATATCAGGCGTTGTACTCTCGGAAAACTCGAATAGGAAAATAAGCTTATGTATGATATAGAATCCATAAGAAAGAAAATAAACTCAGATGATACATTTGAAATGTATGATGCTTTAATTGATATAGGTAAAAATGAGTTGTATGAATTCGAAAGTGTTGTTAGAAGGTTTTTAAAACATACAGATTCAGAAGTTAGAAGGGCTGCAATTATGGTTCTTAGCACATATTGGGAACGGAAATATATAATTACTGAGCTAGAAAACATATGGAAGAACGATATTGATGAACTGGTACGGGTTACAGCACTAATTAGCTGGATTGCATATTTTCAAAATACAAAAGATAAGGAAATTACTTTAAAATTGCATTCTCTTATTGTGGATGAAATTGTTGAGTTAGAAATTAAAAAAGAAGCCATTAAAGGAATATATATTGTTAATAATAGAAAAGTGCCTGAAAAAGAGATTGGGAAATTAGATTTTGTTTTTGATGAAATAGAGTTTAATAAACATATTGATTGGGAGGAGATTAATCAAATTATTAGTAGTGTTTGAAGTATAAGTGAATTCTGGTGTTGTACTGTCGTGATATTTGATACAAACATATATTTAGATGATAAAGGAGTAAAGTGATATAACAATACAGGTATTGAGTATATAAAAAAACATGCAAAAGAGATTCGTTTTTCCCCGAATTATTATAAAAACAGATATGTGGATATTGATTATAGATTATTAAAGAAATAATACATATAAAAATATTAGTAGTATTTACAGTCTCTGTACTTACGGATTATTGTGAAAATCTTACTTTTCATAGTGACATCTATATTTTCAGGGATTCTATCAATTGTTTTTTTTCCATCCATATCTATGGCTTCTATATTGGCTCCCTTTGATAGCAGTAAATCAATAAGTGTAAGATCTAATTTAGAAAATGCGATGCCCAAGGGAGTTGAATCACAAAATCCACCTGCCTGATTTATTAAATCAAAATCTGTGTAGCTTAAGAGTTCTTCCACTATTTTATACAGCATACCTTAATGGGGATTCTCCAATATTATCTATAAAATCAATATTGGCTCCCGCTTTTAATAAAAGTTTAGTAATCTCCAGATTATTCTCTTTTATGGCTTTAAAAATAGGCAACTCATTTTTATTACCACAACACTGATTTACATCGACATTATATTCAATGAGTAAGCTAACAATGTTAGATCCCTTTTGATTATCAAATTCGTCATCATCTAGCTCATCTAATACATATTGAAGAATTGAGAAATTGTAATTATCTCCTAAAGATCTATTGGGATTATTTCCGTTTATTAGCCACTGTCTCAATTCCTCTACATTCAAAGCTTTTATCATATCTATTACTTCTTTCACTTTCTTTATCCTTAAAACTAGTAATATAAATCATTTTATATAAAAACTATATTTTTTATACTGGTTTTCAATTTTTACTGTTATTGACTTGGGATTACTATTGGCAGATACTAACACTTATGGTAATTAATCGTAGTTATGGTCCTGTAGCAGATTGGTGGTTTGAAGGGGAAATTATCAAGGATTTATTCTTTTCAAAAGAGGATTGTCTTACCTTGATAGATAAATTATGTAATGCTGTTGATATCCTTTTAACTGCAAATCTTTTATACCCAAATCAAATAAACATTAGCGGATGGGCAAGTTACGATCCTAATAAAAGGAAGTTGACCCGTCAGAATAAAAAAGATGAGATAATCCTTATTAGTTCGTCAAATGTCAGAGAAGAATTGTTTAGCGTATTTCATCCTGATGATGCTTCTCCTTTTTTATATCCTCTTGAAATAGAGATATGTGGAGAGGGTATATTGTACAATAAAAATAGTAAGCCAATAGTCTGGTCTGATCCTATATCCGTTTGTGGACAAACTATTGTTCAACATGTAGTCGATGTAATAACCTATTCATATGCCTGGTTACCATATGATTTAAAAGGTAATAGACAAACGGAAATATATAATCTTAATGCACCTCGTCTTGAAGAGGCACTTAATCAAATACAAGCCCAAACTGGATTCCACTTAATTGATGAATCTAATTCAGAATATGCTGTGATTGATAATTATAAACTTTTTAACCACCGAGATGCAGATGGCGAGATAATTACTTTTAAAATAAGGGAAAATGCTGATCTTATTGAATTACATCGTTCTCAATGGAATTACATTTTTTATCAGGTTAATGATGGATTTCTACTCTCTGTAACCTGTGGTACCGTTGGATTATTTGAAATAAATATCTACCTGAATAAAGAAGAAACTGGCAACTACAAGAGTAGGGGAATAGACTACATTGAAGAGCTAGCACAGAAAATAAGAAATAGTCCATTACAATATCAAGAAAGAGATGTTGATTTACCAGTGAATGAATCAAAAAGTTGAGTAGATAAAGAGAACGGATTATATGGATTTGTCGACCATCAAAGAATATTTAAACAGCACTGATACCAACAAAATTGAATTAGCACTTGATGCTATTAGTGATTTGAATCCACCAAACGCTATTGAATTAATTGCACCTTTCCTCGAACACGAAGAGGGCAGTGTACGTTCTGGAGCTGTATTCAATTTAGGAGAACTACACAATCCAAAAGCTATACCACTCATTAAACGATATGTAAGAATAGAGAAAGACAAGTTTCATAGAGGATTTGGAATACAAGCATTAAGTAATTTTATTATGCTAGATAATTTATTTTTTCTAGGTGAAGTATTGCAGGAAGACGAGTCTATGAAGAATAAAAATCAATTTATAAAGATGAATATTGCTGATCAACTTGGAGACTATTCTAAATATGAGTATGCTCTTGAGCTTTTGGAGATATTATTAAAAGATGAAAATCCAAAAGTAAGAACTCATGCTGTAGATGCTCTTGTAAAATTTGATTGCAAGAAAGCTAAAAAGCTTTGGGTAGAAATTGTAAAACAAGAGAACCAAAATCAATACATAATAGATTTAGCAAAATCTCAATTAAATGATGTTATCTGAAAAAAATATATCTTAGAAAGACCACAAAAGCATTTAATAGGGATTACTCCATCTAAGTATGAGGCTATGATATTTATGGTCGAAAGCAATTTACTATGTGTTCGAAATTTGGGATCACTTCACTCAAACCTCTAATTTCCTTTTTGAAAAGTTTCTAAATATTCAACAACATCCTTTTTATGATAGACAGATGCGATTTTTAGAGCTGTTTTACCATGTTCATCTTCATAATTTATATTAGCTCCTCTAGCAATTAATAATTTAACAGTATTTAGATTTCCTTTGCGTGAGGCAAATAATAAGGATTCATTTAATTGATTGGCTCCATTATCAATTAGATAGTTGATAACTTCCAGATACCCCCCATTTATTGCTATTTCTAAAGGGGTATCACCACTGTTATTAATATAATCTCTTTTTTTCCTATTAACATCTGCACCATTTCTCAATGCCTGTTCAATTAATGTGATATCTCCTCGTTGGCAACCTGTGATGAGATAATCTGTTGCTATATCTAAAGCAAGAGGATATTGACGTGCACCATTTTTCTTTAGGATTTCTATAATTTCTGTATTTCCCTTTAATTCTGCCTGCATGAGAGCTGTTGCCCCGTTGTTATTTCTATCGTTAACATTTGCTCCCATCAATATCAAATAATTGACAGTCTGTATTAATTCCATAACACCTAAAATATCAGTGTTTCCAAGATCTTCTATTTGTTCGTTGAACTCAGTTAAAGCAGGATGTGTTTTACTAACATTACTATTGGCAATCAAGGCATCACCAATTTTTAATATCATTTTTATTTCTCTGTCAGATAGGAGGGCGTACTTGTTACTACCAACAGCATACATTAAGGGAGTTGTCCCTTCAATATCTTTACTATTAACATCGGCTCCATTTGAAATTAATGTTTTAACTGTGTATAAGTTACCAGACCAAGAGGCATTCATCAGAGCGGTATTTCCATCCTCTTTATTGGCATTGACTTCTGCACCATGTTGAATAAGATAGGATACTGTTTTGGTACTTAATCTTTCCATGGAATCATTGTCTATCGTTTCGAAATCTGCTATTGATGCATTCATGAGTGGAGTAGTACCGTCAATGGCACTAGCATTTACGTCTGCACCATGGGATACTAGATATTTCACTCTCTCTAAGTCTGCAAATAGGGCAGAATGCATCAACACAGTGTTGCCATGTATATCCCTGGCATCTATCTCTGCACCGTTCTCGATCAAATATTTGGATATTTCAAAATCTGTAGATCCATAAGTTAATACTAAGGCGCTATCTCCATTGTTATAAACAGCCTCTTCCTCGAGGTCGGTTGCATTAACATTCGCTCCAGAATTGATGGCCTCCTTCAGAAGTGATATATCATTTTTATCTATGGCTTCAAATAATAGCTCATCAGGGGTTTTGACTATTTTAACTTCTTTTGTACAACAGATAAGAACTAGAAATATGAGTGCTATCATTACTTTTTTTTCCAAAATAACCTCTTACATATTCCGTTTTTATACATGTTTCTAATAAAGAAAAGAATAAAAGAAATCCTTTCTTGAAGAATCCTCTTACTCGTACATACCAATGAAGTGAGAGTATCTTTTAGAGATAATATATCACATCTATCCCATATTTAAATGGTTTAGATTAAGACAGAGAAACTTATCAAAAATATTGCAACAAAAGATAATGATGAATAACTCAAGAAAACTAGAAAAAATATTGGAAGCCTACTGTCATGTCAACGCTATCAATATTGAATTACTAGCAAAGCATTGCTGAAGAGAAAATTGGTCCTATGCCACGCGAACTGAATACGAAGATCTTCTGAGAGATACAATAACAAATGAAGAATTTGATTCAGAAGAAGACCTTTATAGTTGGCTTACTGAAATCTGGAAAAGGACAATAGGTAAACCTCTCTGGATCAATAAGAACGTATTCTGAATCAAGATAAACTGTGCCAAAGTTAATAAGTCAATTCCTAGTAAATTGGGAGAAGTCCAATTTGATTTTTCCCTTCCATCTGAAAGAATCATTAGATCACTCCAGCAAATAATAGAATGGAGAGGAAAACCACAAAAACTAAGGTGTGACAATGGACCAGAATACATTAGTGATGCTCTTAGACATGGAGTAGAAAAAAACTGTTTCGAACTATCTTTTATCCAGAAAAGGAAGCCAACACAGAATGCTTACATGCAATTATGAATGGCTAGAGTTGAATATTTTCAAATCTATCTATCATGCACAAGAACTTGCGACAAGATGGATGTGGATATACAATAACGAAAGACCTCATTCGTTTTTGGGCGGCATTACCCCTAGAATGGTTTTAAATAATTCTACAAATTACTCCTGTTAATAATGGGGGGATTACATTTACGCAAGGAATCTCAAAATATATTCTCAATGTGTCCTTATCCCATAAAAGAGTATATTTCTTTAAATAGAGCTGAAAAATATATGGAACTTTTGAATGATCTGGATATAAACATAACTATTGAAAAAGATAAGGATATTGAAGGCCCTTATAACCTAAGATTGATTCATTCGGGTAAAATCAGGCATCTTACTAAGCTGTTAGAAAATTTTTTTTTGTTTTTTGATTTCACAAAAGACAAGACACAAAATTATCTAAATTCCATACCATGCACAATAAAAGAAAATCTTTCCCTAAAACGTGTAAAACACTACATTGAACTATTTGAAATAATCAAACCCGACTTCAGGCCTCAATTTGAAATCATTAAAAATGATAAGTCTCCATACACAAAAGTATAAAATTGTGGCTGAATATAATATCGCTAGATCTTCTATAAGTAAGTGGATAGCAGAAATGAAGACAAGCAAGCGTAAATAAGGTACGAGTTGGGCACAGATGGAATTATATCTGTACAATAATATAAAATTTCATGGATCATTAAGCTACATGACACCTGTTGAATTTAAGAACTCCCTGTTCGTGAATAAAGTGTCTTAATTGGGGGTTGCCATATCAATATATTATTTGATACAAAAAAATAAGTATGGAACAAGTACAAAGCTTTATCGAATCTTTTTTGACTTATGAATCTGAGTCAAATAAAATGAGATATAATGAGAACATTAGTGATGAAGAATGTAAGGTTTATGACTCTGTAATACACGATTACATTCATACAATTTTCAATGATATTGGTATTGGCAGATCGGAAGGAGAATTTGATAAGTATCGTTTTAAAACACTAATTAAGGTTAATTTAGAAAATGTCCAAAAGCGTCCATTCTATCAAATACGGAAGTACGAAAATCCAAAGTGTGGGGATGTAATTAAACGTGTGTTGAGTGAGGAAATAATCTATTTGTGTTACACAGGTAGTGACAAAACTGTAAAGAAAGGAAAGTCAAAATATCATAGAATTTTTATAGTTGCAGAGACTGACGAAGGATTGAAAATTATCTCATACTTTAGATGGGTTGATGGCGAATATGAGCAATTGGATAGGTATGAGCCAACACATATAAAAGACCTCGGTAAATTAGTAGGGGTGGAGAAGTATTTAGCACCTGAAGAAGCGACTAGTTTAGCTGATTATAATAAAGACTGATAGGGCGTTCTTTTTTTTAAACAAACCTGGTTACTTTCCTGAAATACCCTACCAAATAAGATAATCCATAGAATCATTCATGACCATCGATATACTTGTGTTAGGCATTGTAAGCAATTGTATTCATGAACGATTATCTATTTTGCCCAGAAAGAGCTCGTATATACGTCTTCAAATCCAAATTTCTTCATATTATTATGGCTAATGCTTCCAAATACTACATCTGTATAAAGACTTTTTAAACCTAAATTTATTGCTTCGTTTATTCTATGGGTCAATAATACTTTTTGACATCCTAGTCCTCTTGCTTTTTCAAATGTGTAATCATTTGCAATATATCCTGCATCCTCACTAATAAACATTGATCCCATTCCTGCTACTTCACCACGACTATAAGCTATGTAGTTATGAAAACACGGTTTATAGAAATAATGTTTCTTATTCTCAACTACCTCTTTACTTATGTCCATGCCTCCATTTGACTGCTGAATAATATCTACAAATTCTTCTGAATTGGCATCAGACACCTTAACTATTTCAAAATCTACATTTCTGTTGCTCTCTGATACTTCTAATTCATTCAACTCCATATAGACTAATTGCTCTATATTTGCATAACCTTCTTTGTTCAAAGCTTTTGAAACACTTTCGGTTATATTATTGGGTGTAACTTCAAAAAAAGGTTCTATATTATATTTACTATACGTATTGAGTATACTTTTGAGTTTGTCAATATCTCCATCACCAAATCCTTTAACTCGGTTATAATAGCCAGATTTCGGTGAATTTCTATCTATTATTAGTGTGCTATTACCTATTCTTATAATTTCTATATTTTTTTCAATATTTGACAATGCTCTTTTTGAATTAAAAACAGTTAATTCTAACTCGAGCTTCTCTATCTTTGACATTGTTGAAATTATGTAGTTATCAATCATCTAAGTACTCCTTTTCAATCAAAACTCAATTGATTATTGTGCCTAACGTTCTGCTAATATACGACGTTTTCATTTTCTTAAGGTTTCACCGTTTGTCTCATTTGGTCAAGTTTAAAATTTGCGTGAATGTAACGTCGTTTTAAGCTGTTTTACAGCCTGAACATAGTTGAGACATAGAGGCGCATATCTTGCTCAGCAATATGTGTGACAATAGTAAAATCTGGTTCAAAAGCTTGTTATGTAGCAATTATCAACTATCTATCATTTCGTTTAAAACTAATAAGTCTTTCTATGTCTAATATTTCCTTTTAAATTTTCCATTCATATCCTCTTTATTTTTAGGATTCAAATATCGTGTCAAATTTAGAGCAATCTTTTTCTGAAATAAGCATTCCTTCATTAGAGTCAAATCTTCCAATAGTGATATGTGGTGTATATTTATTTACGTCTAGTCATTTAGGCTTAATTGATGATAATAATCCTTTATATAGATTTTCATGCAATTTTGTTATTATATCCTTGCCCTCAGAAATGTTTAGAATTAAATAATAACCATATGACTCTTGAGCTTTTATACTTCTTAATTTTATTGGTAAAGCTTTAACATTATTAAGAGTTTGTTCAAGATGGTCAACTATATCATCTTTTGAAAAATCACTCTCAAAAGGAAAGACTAATGTGATATGAGGAGGTATTTTATTAGCTACTGGGTCATATCTTTGCCTTGAGGAAAAACGATATTCTTTTCATTTAATATCCATTGTCTCTCCTTTATTTTATAGTTGAACTCTACAGAACACCTTACTTCTTGTCGTTTCAATGTATCTTATTTAGCTCTGCGAAGGGGAGCCTAGCTAACGAGACTTTAGATTTCTTATTAATTTCATTTATGTACTCATCTTGCCATTCCAAATATGGCTCCAGAAATGTAAGGAATCAGCCAAACAAGCCAAACAAAGATACTGAATTTATGGAATTTTAATAGTACTATTTCATTTTTGTCTTTTATTACAACGCTTGCCCAAGTTGCATGAAAAAACATTAATAAAATTGCGACTATACCTGTAATACCATGAAAATTTATTTGAAAACCATTTTGGGCGATTTTACTCATTAAGGTTGTCCCTAACGAATCGAATATAAAACCTATCCAAAAAATAATTACATGCCATAACCTGAGTTTCCCCTGTAGTTTCTCACTCCAGACACCAATAGAATAAAATACTAAAGCTAATGTAATTGAAATAATTGCTAAAAGAAGCATACGCACCTCCAATTTATATTGACAAGAAATAAATATCTTTGAATACACATGTGAAATTACTTACTTTCTTATTCGTATATACTTACGATGTTTTCATTACATAGCTGGGCTATTTTCCGGCTGCTGTTTATGCCTTTGGTGTAAAGGATAATTTTTAACAGGATGGCCGTATCATAGGTGTTGTGCCTTATATGGGGTGTACGCACGGTCTTTTGCTTCGCAAAAAACTGAGGAGCATCGGTAGTATCATTTTCATACCGGTTGGCAAATATGGACAGGTCTATTTGTTCATCAATTAAATGGGAAAGTGTGTATTCGAATGTACCGGGTAATATCTGCTTTTTGAAGCTTACGGGACTCATCAATGTCTGTTGGTAAGAATAGTCGTTATACTTTGCCATGTGAATCCTCCCGTTTTAGGAATTTTATCATGGATTTCTTGAGATCTGTTGAAAAGTTGGCTTTTTCTACAGTCTCAGCGCCGAGCTAAGCTGCCAAATCGTCCCGAAGGCAAAAAACATGACAAAGACTTTGTCCGTTTCAGCTGTAATAAACAGTAAATGCCGGAGTAATAAAATATAGTGAGATAGGGATGTCGAACGGTCAGACTTTATTATTCCCAATTACAAATCCTGATTCATCTGTCTTATAAATCCATTATAACAATAAGATTATCAAATGGATCTTTCAATCTTGCATATAAACTAGCTTGAATTTCTATCCGCCATGGATGGCGGATTCTTATGCTCATAAAAGAATGTTAACTTCTATTTATTAAACTCTCCCAATTTTTAAAAGCAAATTTTTCCTTATCTTCTTTACTTAAATTTAAATTTTGCAAGAAATTCTGAGCATCTCTACCAGGACGGTATTGATAAGGATAGTCTTGTGAAAATAAAATTCTATCAATTCCAATAATCTCAACAGAACGTTTTAAATATTCAGAACTAAACATCCCACTAGATGTTACATATAAATTTTGTTGAACATAATCTATAAAAGCTTTATCTAGTTTGCTGACCTTACTTAAGGACGCTAATCTTTCTGTGTAGAATAAAATAACTTCGCCCCAATGCCCTAAAACAATTTGCAATTTAGGGAAACGATCAAAGACTTTAGCTAAAACTAATCTTATAAATTGAATTCCTGCTTCATAATGCCAACCAAGTCCAAATGTAGAAAAAGCAAGATTGGTAAAATCATCAAAACCCGAGTAATAGATATCTCTTATTGCTTTCTGTGGAATTTGAGGATGTATAAACAACGGAACATCAAGTGACTCTGCACATTCAAACAGTTCCCAATAATCTTTGTGGTCTAAATTTTTTTCTCCGGTTCTTCCACAAAGCATTGCTCCTTTAAAATCTAAAGAATTTACTGAATGCTCTAGTTCTTTTACAATATCTTTAGGTGATTGCATAGGTAATGTGGCAAAACCTTGAAACCTTTCCGGATACTTTTCAATAATTTTTGATAAGTAATCGTTTGTTCGCCTTGCTAATTGGACACTTCCGTTTTGTATGTTGTGAAGTGCAGGACTTGTAAGAGAAAGGACTTGTATATCAACACCTGTTTCATCCATTAAATTAAGACGTGCTTCACTAATATCGTCTAATCGATCTTCAACCTCACCTAGATGAAGATTACTGGTGGGATCGTCCTTTGAATATTTTTTCCATTGTTCACTTACTTCATTTGTTAAAAAATGCTCTTCAACAGCTATTAATTTCATTTTTTGTACCTTTTTATTTCAATTACTGGCAACGTCTGTGTATAATTAATTGTGCTTATAACACCCATATCGAGTCGTAAGCACAAATGTTTATATTTTTCATTTATCATAAATTCTCCTTTTTAGAACAACTCACTAAAAGTTTTTATACTTTATTTATAGCATTCTTAGACACATGAGTATATATCTCAGTTGTTTTAGAACTTTCATATCCAAGTAATTCTAGAATCATAGCTGTCCAAAATAGATTATCTCAACAAGCAAGACCTAACTGTCCAGTATTCCTTTCACTAAAATCATCGATTAATTTAGGCTTGTTTAGCCATATCCATTTTTAATAATAAATAGCTTATCATACATATTCAGATCTGTATCATTAGTGTATTTCGAATCTTCCTTCTATCCTTGTACATTGCTGCTATTGTCTTGGTTTGAAAAGATCTTAAAGTTATTGTAGGCACTATCAAATACTACAATGTCACCGGATGACAACTGGGTCTGTCATGGTCAGAACAGAAGGAATGTATCCAGAGTGATTGAGTTTGACATGAGAGTTGAGCAAACAGCTAAAACCATTGGAGTGAAAGTCTCCCTTATACTTTTTAACTAACTTTGCAAAATCATGTCTTTGAATAAATTGAAGAAGTTGTGAAAAACGGTATTCTGATGACTCATTAGTCGATATCCTTTTATTGTAATTGGAGATCGGTTTCTATAATACCCGTTTCAATATTTATTTTGGACAGCTGTGTATCCATATATGTTCTCTCAAATCAGGTACACTGAAACACCTGGCTTAACAGATTGTACTTTTCTGAGTAAAAGAGGTAGAGGGTTCCGAAGATATCTCCATATTCTAGCTGTGCAGCAAAGGTCATTGGATTACCCTCCGGATCAAGGGGGGGCATCACTTTGACACCAGTGGGGCTCGTCTAAATACAAAGAGGCTTTAGTAGTCGGTGTGTGGTGTACTATTCTGTAGACATGACGCATTTTTTCTTTATCTGCATATTCGTATTCACAGTTTAGTGCTGTGTAAGAATAGGGAATGACCTCTTCTTTTGTGCCGAAATTATCGGCGTATAAATTTAAGTTTGTAAGAATATTCATGATCACTTCTTTTATGTTGCGGTTGGAGTGAATGGTGTATTCTCTAGGTTTATCATAGTTTCCTTCTTCATTTTTGTATTCACGAAGGACATTATATCCATGATCAATTTTTGTTAGGGTAAATTGAGTTTCGTGATCATGGATGTGGAAGACCACTTTATCATCGGACTTTTCCAGATAGTAGAGGTCGATGGTTTTTGTTTCGTCTTCCATCATCTCGATCTGAACATCAAAAACTTGCGGAAGTTCACTCTCTTTATCGTAATTCAGAGTCATGAGTTCTCTGATTTTCATATCATTTTCCTGCCAGCAGAATATTTTCAGAAAGTTGAAATGAGTTTCAAAGAGAAAATTGTTAAAGACAATGTATCGAATTACTTCATTCAGTGATGTTGTTGTGTTTAGGGAATAGGATTCTTTGTTGGGGCCTTTATCTCCACATCCCAGGTTCCGTATTTACTATCTTCTTTTATGGTTGCACACCATCCAAGTCTGGGATGGGTAATCTTCACCCCGTTTTTCAGCTTCGAATAGGTGAACTTTTCGGTTCCGGTCAGCATTTTGTGCTCAAATAATTTTTTGTATTTCTTCAGGTAACCTTCATCATCATAGGTGTATTCCACATCATCCCAGGAAGGATTCCAGGTCTCTCCGATTCGAAAGTAATTCTTTTTCCGAATCGGAAGTTCAAGTGAATTTATGACTGTATATTCAATTTCTGTTTTCTCGAAAGGATCTTTTAACTCGGTAAGGAGAATATTCTTATCATTGTAATACTGTCGGCTTAACAGGGTTTTCTCAATATTTTCATCTCCATCAAAGGGTTTAAGATAGAGCTGGTTCTGTTCAATATCTCCATAATCTTGAACAGATTTCATGGTACCTTCAAAGGCGAGAAGTTCATATTTCCCCTCCTTCGGTTTAAAATCCAAACGGGAAATGGAAAGGGAATGATAAATAAATTTAAACTTCACTCCCTTCCATTCGGGACGGATAAGCCCGCTGTCAAAGGAAAGGATCGGCAGTAGTTTTCTGGAATAGCCCTTTGTTTCGGTCAGGCTTTCTTTTAATTTGGGAAAGAGTTTGATATCCGTTTTCTCTTTAGATTCTATCAGTTCAATCTCATTCATAGTATTTCTCCAGTATAAAAGAACCTTTAGCGCTTCTTGCCTATAACTACTCTTATCCCGTAGTACTATAAATACTCTATCATAAATTCATTTTAAATAAATTATTAATATTCTTAAACTAACAGGGATATTAAGAAATATGCAAAGCAAGAAATATATAGCAAAAGAAGAAGTTCCTTCGATTCTGGAAAATATGATTGAGAATTAAAAAACAATAGTTACTCAACTAGCTCCAGAAAAGTCTATGTCCGATTGGTTTCTGAATATATTACCTTTTCATTTGCTTAACCTAAAATAACAACAGAGGAAAGTATAACGGTCTAACTTTTTTAAACAGATATTCTGAAAATTAAGTTCACTCCTGTATATATAAATCTATAATAGAAGATGATATGGGCAGAAGAAAAAGCAAGTAAGGCAATGGAAGCGAGAGTTTTTAGTAAATGCAGAATCTGTATTTCAAAAAAATAACATCAATAAGAAGAAAGTTGAAGAGCTTGAAACTGAAAAAGAAGATCTTCAAAGTTTAATAGGACAACAAACTATTGAGAACAATTTCTTAAAAAAACTTGAAAAAGGTGAACATAAATTGAAGGTGACTATGGTATCTAAAGATGAAAATCTATCACTTTCACAACAGTGTGATTTGCTAAATATTAATCGTTCAAGGATATATTATACTCCTAGAACAAAGTCCAAAGAAGACCTTATCATAATGCGACTTATTGATGAGAGAAATATAAAAGCGCGATATAGTCTACAGATATTACATATAATCCTCTTTCCGGTGGATTTGTATACCTTACAGCAGGTATAGATT